>SYIB01000316.1 GCA_005798965.1 Planctomycetia bacterium | reverse complement strand
TGTGCATGCAGTCGTTGCATCGATCCCTGCGGAACGTCGGCTCCTGGTCACTGCGCACGATGCGTTTGGCTACTTCGGTCGGGCCAACGGGATCTCCGTGCGCGGCATCCAAGGCTTGTCGACCGACAGCGAGGCGAGCCTTCGTGAACTCAACGCGCTCATCGACGTGATCGTGGAGCGCAAGGTGCCAGCCGTCTTCATCGAGAGCAGTGTCCCGCGCAAGGCCGTCGAGGCCCTGGTCGAGGGGTGCAGCGCACGTGGCCATGCGGTCACGATTGGCGGCGAGCTGCTGAGCGATGCCATCGGCGCGGTCGGCACGGAGCAGGGGACCCATGTCGGCATGGTGGTGCACGATGCCGAGGTCATGGCGCGGGCCCTTGGCGGCAGCGCGCCTGCGCGACCGGCAGCACTCGCGGCGTGGCTCACCGCCGCCGGAAAGGCGCCGTGATGCAGGAAGCCCTCGCCTTCCATGGGGTTTCCGTTGCCTACCGCGATGAGCTTGTCCTGGAGCGGATCGATGCACGTATCCCCGCGGCATCGATGTGCGCCATCGCCGGACCCAACGGAGCCGGCAAGAGCACGCTCATCAAGGCGGCGCTGGGGCTCGTGCCGCTGGCCGCTGGGAGCGTGACTGTGCTTGGCGGCACCATGGCGCAGCGGCGTGGCGATGTGGGATACGTGCCGCAGCGCGAGTCCGTCGACTGGGAGTTTCCCATCAGTGCGCTTGCGGTCGTGCTGATGGGGTCGTACGGCCGGCTCGGGCTCTTCCGGCAACCGGGGCGCACCGATCGTGCGCAGGCGATGGATTGCCTCGAACAGGTCGGACTCGCGGCGCTCGCCGAACGGCAGATCAGCCAGCTCAGTGGTGGGCAGCAGCAACGTGTGTTCCTCGCCCGCGCGCTCATGCAGCGCGCCCGGCTCTACCTGATGGATGAGCCCTTCGCCGGCGTCGATGCCGTGACCGAAGAGGCCATCATGAATGTTCTCGGTGCGCTGCGGCAGCGTGGCTGCACGATCGTTGCGGTCCATCATGATCTCGCGGCCGTTCGTGAGAGCTTCGATCATGTGCTGCTGCTGAACAAGCGACTGGTCGCAGCTGGTCCCGTGGCCGCCGCCTTCACGTTCGACGCGCTGCAGCAGACCTACGGTGGTCGCGCAGCGATGATGCCCGGCGCGGCTTCCGATCCGGCGTCAGGGCACTGAGATGGCCGAACTCTTCCGACTGCTGTCGCTGCAGGATTCGAGCACGCGCGTGGTCATGCTGAGCACCGCCTGCTTGGCGGTGGCTGCTGCCCTGGTGGGTTCGCTCGCCATGCTGCGTCGCCGCGCGCTGGTGGGTGATGCAGTGGCGCACGCATCGCTGCCGGGCATCTGCCTAGCCTGGTTTGTGGCGGGTGATCGCAGCTTGGCCGTGCTGCTGGTTGGCGCGTTGGTGCTTGGTCTTGCGTGCATGGCCATCATGGCGCTCGTCCAACGGCTGACCAAGGCTCGAGAGGATGCCACCACCGCCATCGCCATCAGCGGCTTCTTCGGGCTTGGCATCGTGCTTTCGCGGATGATCCAGAACCAGCCCGGCGGCAATCGCGCGGGTCTTGACGGATTCCTCTTCGGCAAGGCTGCAAGTGCCGTGACGAGTGATGCGTGGCTCGTCCTTGCGGTGGCCGCCATCGCGGTGACCACCATCCTTGCGCTGCGCAAGGAGTTCGGCCTGCTGTGCTTCGATCGTGACTTCGCCGCGGGCATCGGTCGGCCGGTGCATCGGCTTGATGCGTTGCTGCTCGTCTTGGTCGCGCTCGTGACGGTCGCGGGCTTGCCCAGCGTTGGTGTGGTCCTGGTGGTGGCGCTGCTCGTGATCCCACCTGCGGCGGCACGTTGCTGGAGTTCATCGCTCAGCACCATGCTCGTGGCGGCGGCGGCGATCGGCGCTGCCAGCGCGATCATCGGCACGGGACTCAGTGCAGTGCTTCCACCACCCGCTGGTGCGAGCGGCGGCTGGCCGACCGGTCCGATGATCGTGCTCACGGCGGCGGTGCTCTTCGTACTCAGCCTGTTGCTCGCGCCCGAGCGCGGCGTGCTCATGGTGATGTGGCGCTGGCATCGACGCCGCGAAGGCAACCCGTCGATCCTCGGAAACACGCGATGATGGATCGCTCGGTCATCGGCGATCTTGCCATCGAGCCATGCTCCCCCGGGAGCACCTCATGATCGATCCATCGCTCGCACCGGAGCCGTGGCTCACGGTTGATGACCTTTGGACCATGGCCACGGCGGTTCTGGCCAGCGTGGCGTGCGGGCTCGTGGGCTGCTGGCTCGTGCTGCGCAGGCTGTCGCTCCTCGGCGACGCGATCAGTCATGCAGTCCTGCCGGGCATCGCCGGTGCATTCCTGCTCACCGGCACGCGCGATGTGCTGCCCATGCTGGCTGGTGCCACGGTGATCGGCGTCGCCACAGCCTTCATCTCGTCGGCGCTTGGCCGCTGGGGGCGCGTCGACCGTGATGCTGCCATGGGGGTCACCTTCACCTCGCTCTTTGCACTTGGCGTCGTGATGATGTCACTGGCGGCTCGGCAAGTCGATCTTGATCCGGGCTGCGTGCTGTACGGCCTTCTTGAGTTTGTTCCCTTCGACACGGTCGAACTGCTGGGTATGCCAGTGCCCCGCGCAGCGGCATGGCTCGGTGCGGTGCTCGTCATCGATGTGGTCCTCATGCTTGCGTTCTTCAAGGAACTCAGGGCAACAAGCTTCGATTCGGCGCACGCCGCGAGCCTTGGGATCCGCGTGGGTGTCGTGCACCTTGGGTTGATGGCAGCGGTCGCCGCCAACACTGTGGTGGCGTTCGAATCAGTCGGCTCGATCCTGGTGGTCGCCATGCTCGTGGCACCCGGCGCTACGGCTCGACTGTGGACCGATCGTCTGGTCCCAATGCTTTGGCTTGCCAGTGGCATCGCCTCGGCGACGGCCATCGTCGGGTATCTGGCAGCGCTCGAACTCAACACGTCGGCCGCAGGCATGATCGCCACCATCTCGATGGTTGGCTACGTGGGGTCAGTGGGAGCCGTGGTCACGATCGGCGCGACGCGCCGTTCATCCCGGGTGGGTCGACCGTCGCTCAGCGAGCCGCTGCCATGATCCGCTCGACCGTGATGCCGTAGTGCGCGTAGAGCGCCGGCGCGGGCGCGCTGGCACCGAATCCGTCGACACCGATGAAGGTGCCCTCCGGACCGATCCAGCGATCCCAGCCCAGGCGCACGCCTGCCTCCACGGCAACTCGCCGCATGATGGCCTTGGGCAGCACCGATTCACGGTAGGCCTCGTTCTGGGCCGCGAACACCTCCATGCAGGGCATGCTCACGACGCGCGTGGGGCAACCATCGGTCTCGAGCCGTTCAGCCGCTTGGATGCACAGATGCAGCTCCGTGCCGGTACCGATCAGGATCGCCTTGGGCGACGCGCTTGCCTCGCGCAGCACGTAGGCACCGCGTGCACAGCCAGCTGCCGGCGCGAGCGCGGTACGGTCGAGCGTGGGAATGTCTTGGCGCGACAGGACGAGCATCGACGGGCCGTGCGTGTTCAGCATCGCCTGCCGCCAGCACTCAGTGACCTCGTTGGCATCGCCGGGTCGCCAAACGACCAGATGCGGCATCGCGCGCAGGCTCGCCAACTGTTCGACGGGCTGGTGCGTTGGACCATCTTCACCCAGGCCGATCGAGTCGTGCGTGAAGACCCAGATCACCGGCAGTTCCATGAGCGCGCCGAGCCGGATCGCGGGGCGCGCGTAGTCGGTGAAGCAGAAGAAGCTCGCACCGTAGGACCGAAGCCCCGAGAGCGCCATGCCATTGCATGCAGCAGCCATGCCGAACTCACGGACGCCGAAGTGGATGTTGCGCCCACCGGGGTTGGCGGCCTGCATGCCCGACGCTCCGTCGATCAGGGTCTTGGTGCTTGGTGCCAGGTCCGCCGAGCCGCCCACGAGCCACGGCACGCTCTTGGCGACGGCATTCAGCACCTTGCCGCCACTGGCGCGCGTGGCCATGCCCTTGGGGTCAGCGGGGAAGTTCGGCAGGGCCGCATCCCAGCCATGCGGGAGCGTGCGATGCATGATGCCGTCGAGTTCTGCGGCGAGCTCGGGATGCTGGAGGCGGTACGCCTCGTAGCGCGCCGCCCACGCGGCATGCGCCGAGCGGCCGCGCGCGCCGAAGACACCATCCATGCGCTCACGCACCTCGCCTGGCACAAGGAACTGCGCATCCTCGGGCCAGCCGTACACGCGCTTGGTCGCCTTGATCTCGTCATCACCGAGCGGTTCGCCGTGTGCGGCGTGCGAGTCCTGCTTCTTCGGGCTCCCCCAGCCGATGTGCGTGTTCACGATGATCAGCGTGGGCCGATCGGTGCACGCACGCGCAGCCGCGAAGGCCTCGCGCAGCGCCGGCAGGTCGTTCGCATCGGCCACGTGGAGCACATTCCAGCCGTGGCCCTCGAAGCGCTGGTGCACGTCTTCGCTG
>SYIB01000315.1 GCA_005798965.1 Planctomycetia bacterium | reverse complement strand
TGCGGGCGGTGGCGACCCTGGGGGGCAACCTGTTGCAGGAGGTACGCTGCCCCTACTTCCGAGACCACGAAATGCGCTGCTTACGAAAGGGCGGGGCGACTTGTCTGGCGCGCGAAGGTGTCCACGATCACCACAGCGCGTGGGACCTCGGGGCCTGCCTCGCCATCGCGGCGGGCGAGTTTCATACTGTTGCGTTGCACTCGGACGGTTCCGTCAGCGCCTGGGGATCCAATTGGGAGGGCCAGTGCAATGTCCCGTCGAACGTCGGTTCCTGCCTCGCCATCGCGGCTGGTGAGTTTCACACCATCGCACTGAGGGATGACGGTACGGTCAGGGCGTGGGGGGCGGGAAACAGCGGCTGGCCAAACTATGGTCAATCAGTTGTCCCTGTCGACCTCGGTCCCTGTAGCGCCATCGCGGGGGGGCTTCTTCACACAGTAGCGCTCCGCAATGACGGGACAGTCAGGGCGTGGGGAAACAACTTCCTCGGCCAGTGCACCATCCCAACGAACGTCGGTCCCTGCAGTGACATTGCGGCGGGCGGTCTTCACACCATCGCGCTGCGCACCGACGGTACGGTCCGGGCGTGGGGGAACAACGACGCAGGCCAGTGCACTATCCCCACAAACCTTGGTTCCTGCAGCGCCGTCGCGGGAGGCTACTACCACTCGATTGCATTGCGCACGGACGGCACAGTGAGAGCTTGGGGCGCTGGAATCACCAACACGGGTTCACTCCCTAACTATGGTCAATCCATCATTCCAGAGAACCTCGGCCCCTGCACCGCTGTCGCGGGGGGCTACTACCACACCATCGCGCTGTGTACTGACGGGACCGTCAGGGCGTGGGGAAACAATTTTTTGGGCCAGTGCACCATCCCTACGAATCTCGCTCCCTGCAGCGCCATCGCAGGGGGCGGCCTTCACACCGTCGCGATCAAGAGCCCCATCACTCCTGCTTGGGCAGAACTTATCGAGGCCCTTCCCGATCCGGCGGTCGTGACAGATCCCAATCTCCGCGCCGCGATCACGGAGACCGGTCTGGCCTGGCGGGTCAAGGATAAAGCCACCCAGATCGAGATGGTATTGATTCCACCTGGGGCCTTTCAGATGGGTTGCACCGCGTCTCAGCAGACTTCCTGCAATCCAAATGAGAACCCGGTACATACCGTCAGCCTCAACTACCCGTTTTACATGGGCCGGTACGAAGTCACGCAGGCGCAGTGGCAGAGTGTGATGGGCTCGAACCCGAGCTTTTTTCAGGGTCCGAGCGGCGAAGTACCAGTGGACCAAATTCCCAATCGTCCGGTGGAGCAGGTGACATGGAATATGATTCAGGGATTCCTCCGTGCAGGCATGCGCCTCCCCACCGAAGCGGAGTGGGAGTATGCGTACCGAGCAGGTACAACCACGGCATTCCATGGATTTACGGGATTCGCAAGCGGCACAAACGATGACAATCTGCTCGGGAACATCGCGTGGAACTACCTAAACGCTGCTAGCCAGACGAGGATCGTGGGCCGCAAGCTCGGCAACGGCTACGGCCTACACGACATGGCAGGAAATGTCTGGGAGTTGGTGAACGACTGGTTTGACAGCAGTTACTACTCAAGTAGCCCGCAGAATGATCCGCCTGGCCCAACGACCGGGACGTCTCGTGTGGTACGGGGCGGAGGTTGGCGCTTCGTGAACAGCTGTCGAGCGTCGCGCCGCATCAGTTACTCCCCGTCGTCCCCGATCAACGACATCGGATTCCGGGTCGCTAGGACTCCGTAATGTAGAGGGCCTTTCGCAGTCTCGTTCGAAGAGATTGGGCGCGACCATGGCGATCGTGCCGCCAGGCAACCTGATGCGCTCAATCGGACCGACCCAATCGTCAAAGGAACTCGGTCGCTCCGGACGAGCGCGAGTTTCCGCAGATGGCAGGGCCCTGCGAAACACTCCTCGTTGACATCATTCCGAAGTCACTTTCGGGGGGGCAAACTGCAGACCTTGCACGATACGCAGCAACCGCGTGCGTCCCGCAAGGACAGGCGCCAGTGCGTGACGCAGCACAACCTGGCCGGACCTGAGAACACGGGGGGCCAATGTGCCGCAGCATCGAGTGCCGCGCCGAAGTCAACCTAGCCGGACCTGAGAACTCGGGGTGGGTGAGGGCATGCGTCAACCTTCAAGATGCTTGAAGGTTGATGCACTGTCGAGGAGCCATTTCCGGAACCACGCCGCCTTCGCGCCTCACGGCGACGGCACGGGAATCGACTTGCCGGCCTCGGCGTCGCGGCGGCCCTCGATGCAATCCAAGATCACGGTCGCGATCGCTTCGGGCTGCAGCGTCTTGGCCGGCGGAATGATCTTCTCGTCCCAGTTCTTGCGCAGCATGCGGGTCTCGACGGCGCCGGGATTGATGCAGAAGGGGCGGATCCCATGGCGACGGCCCTCGCGCCAGGCGCTGCGCGTGAACGAATCGAGCGCGCTCTTCGCCGCCGCGTAGACGAAGAACCCCGGGAAGGGGTCGAGCGCGCCCATCGTGCTGATGTTGATGATGCAGCCTGACTTCTGCTGCACGAAGTGCGGCCAGCAACGCGCGATGAGCGCTGCGGGGCCGAACGCGTTGACATAGAACGTGTTCTCGAGCAGCTCCTCGTCGGTCGCCTCGATGGGCGCCTTCGGCGCGGCGCCTGCACCGTTCACGAGGCAGTCGATGCGGCCCCACGCGGCATGCGTACGGTCGACGACCATCGCAGCCAGGTCAAGATCGCAGACATCGGCGACGCACGGAAAGAGCGTGGCGCCAGGCACGCGCTCGCGGATGAGCGCTGCGGTCTCCTCGAGCGCCAGCGCCGTGCGACCCACGAGCGTGACGCGGTGTCCATGTTCGGCAAGCATGATGGCGGTGGCGCGGCCGATGCCGCTGCCGGCGCCGGTGCTGATCGAAACGGGCTGGTCCATGGCGGGGGCTTCGCGCGTGGGGGGCCGCTGGTTTCGTCAGCCCGCTGTGAATGCGCGCCGACTCCCGCGGTGGGCCGCCGGGCTCAGCCCGTCACCAACCGGGCGACATCGTTGAAGAAGGTCACCACGAAGAGCGCCCCGAAGAGCAGCAGCCCCGCCAAGAACGCGATGTTCTGGAAGAGCACGCTCGGCTCGCGGCCGGTGATGCGCTCGTAGATGAGGTAGCACATGTGCCCGCCGTCAGCGATCGGCAGGGGCAGGAAGTTCAGCACGGCCAGATTCACGCTGATGACGGCGAGGAAGAAGACGAGGTAGGTCCACCCACGATCGGCGACCTGCGTGCCGATCTGCACGATGCCCACCGGCCCGCGCAACTGCTTCACGGCGACGGTGCCACGCACGAGCCGGTCGATCGTGAGCCAGGTCATGATCACGAGCTTGCGCGACTCCCTGAAGCCCATCGCCACCGCCTGCAGCGGATTGCCATTGGCGCTGATCGTGACCATCAGGGGCTCGAACCACTCGGGGCCGATCGGACTCGACCACGCAAGGGCTTCGATCGTCTTCGCCTGGGCGTCGTTGAAGCGCAACTCGGCGTTGATGGTGGCCTCCCCGGTGCCGGGCATGCGCACGGTCATCGGTACCGAGCGCGATCCCGTGACGAGCGCGCGCTGGATCGCAATGCGGATCGAGGCCCAGTCGCGCACGGCCTCGCCGCCAACCGACACGATCGTGCTGCATGGCACGAGGCCCAGGCCCGCAGCAGGCGTGCTCGCCACCGCGTCGCCGTCCTGCGTCGACTCGATCGGACCGGCGATCATTGGCAGGTTCGTGGCGTACCCGATCATCACCTCGAGCCGGCCATTCGCATCGACGCGCGCGTTCACCGACACGCGATCACCATCACGCAGCACGACCAACGGCACGACCGATCCAGCACGCTTGGCCAGGAGCGCACGGAACTCATCCATACGCGGCCCTGACTCATCGCCGGCGGCGAGGATCGCATCGCCCGCCCGGAGGATCTCGGCGTTGGCGCTGCCCGGCAGCACATCGCGCACCATCACCAGGGGCACGAGGCCCGCCACGCCCAGCTCAAGATCCGCAGCGCCTGCGCTCGAACCGGCTGCGTAGAGGATCGGCTCGAGATCGGCGATGGGCTCGAGCGAGACGGACATCGTGGTCGCATCGCCAGCCCAGTTCAAGTCCCATGTCGTCGGGATCATGCTGCCCGAACTGGCCTGCGCTGCGACTCGCAAGCCTGCAGCGCTCGCTGCATTGCGGCCATCGATCGTGCGCAGCGTCGCGCCGCCCCACTGGCGCACGAATGCTTCGCGATCGCCTGCACACTCGAACCAGCCCGTTGGTGCCCCCTGCACGCGCGAGCGATCGAAGAAGCCCGCGCTGGTCAAGGCCTGGTGCAAGAGCGGGATGCTCTGGCGATCCACTGACAGCGCCACGCCCTCGGCCGGTGCGATGCCGAGCCGTTGCAGGCCGGCGGCAGCCTCGTACTCAGGCACGGCCTTCAGGTCGAGGAGCTCGCCACCTCGATCGATGGTGATGTGCAGGGGTTCGTTGCCCACATGCATGGCGCCGCCGAGGATGACATCGGTGAAGGTTGCGGTGGGCGTGCCGTCGATCGACTCGATCCGGTCGCCGGGCATGATTCCTGCACGCGCGGCGGGCGAACTCGGTGCCACGCCGCCCACCATCGGCGCTTCAGCCTTCACGCCCGCGAGGAACGCGATCATGAAGAAGAGGATCCCGAAGATGATGTTCATCACGACGCCGCCCGAGATGACCACCATGCGCTTGCCGACCGGCGCGCTGCGGTAGCTGCGCGGATCGCCCTGTGCGGCAACGGCCTCGCCTGGAGCGGCATCGTCCTGCCCGAGCATGCGCACGAAGCCGCCCAGCGGAAGGAGCCGCAGCGTCCACTCGCACTCGCCCAAGCCCGCTTCGCGCAGCACAGCCTCGGGGATCATCGCGGTGGTGGTGCAGCCGAAGCGCCGGCAGAGCTCAGGCTGCGAGCTGCCCAGCTGCACGCCAAGGCCACGCCGCCATGAACACAGCACTGGCCCCATGCCGATCGCGAAGTTGTCGACGCGGATCCCGGCCCAGCGCGCGGCGAGGTAGTGGCCGAGCTCATGCACGAGGATCAGGAACCCAAACCCCAGGATGACGACGAAAAGATTCAGCCCGCCAACGAGGTCCATGTGGGGAGTCTAGTGATGCTGCCGAAGCGCGGTTCGGGGCAGAGACTCGAGACGGCTCATTGAGCTGGTTTTCGAATCCACCGGCCGGCACGGTTGTGCATATGGCCTCGTGCAGGCCGACGCCGATTCAAGTGCGCAGTGCGGCCGATCGACCGAGTCGATCCGTGCACCACGCGCGCGCGGCCGCATCGGCGGCAAGCACCGCATCGAGCGACGATGCCGGGCCGCATGGCATGGCGGCCATGCATTCGCCCACAAGATCGGCAATGCCCATGAACGGCAACCGGCCATCGATGAAGCCCTCGACCGCAATCTCGTTCGCTGCATTGAGCGTGCAGCCCGCCGTGCCACCGCGTTCGATCGCATCCAGCGCGAGCCCGGGTGCCGGGAATCGATCGTGATCGATGGGTTCGAACTGGAACGAGCCCAGCTGCGCCCAGTCGACGCGACGCGTCGGCCCATCCACTCGGTGCGGATGCGCGAGCGCGATCTGGATCGGCAGCCGCATGTCCGGCGGGCTGATTTGAGCCATCACGCTGCCGTCGACGAACTCGACCATGGCGTGGACCATGCTTTGCGGGTGCACGATCGCGCCGAGCCGGTCGCGACCCACGCCGAAGAGCCAGTGGGCCTCGAGCAGTTCGAGGCCCTTGTTCATCATCGTCGCGCTGTCGATGGTGACCTTGCGGCCCATCGTCCAGGTCGGGTGCTTGAGCGCATCGGCCAGCGTGATCGAGGCCATGCGTGCGCGATCCCACGTGCGGAAGGGACCACCGCTTGCGGTCAGCACGATGCGCGCGACTTCGTGGCCGGGGTGGTTGCCAAGGCACTGCAAGACGCCGCTGTGCTCGCTGTCGACCGGCAGGAGCGCCACGCCCCGCTCGCGCACGCGCGCCATGACGAGTTCGCCGGCAGCCACCAGCGTTTCCTTGTTGGCCAGCGCGATGTTGCAGCCTGCATCGATGGCGGCGAGCGTGGGCGCGATGCCGGCTGCACCCACCATCGCGGCGAGCACCAGGTCGCCGGGGCGAGCGATGGCTTGGATCAGCTCGCGCGCGGCATGCTCGCCCGTGAACGCCGTGAACCCCGAGAGTCCAGCGGGATCACGAGGTGCGACGACCGCGACATGACGGACGCCGAACTCCGCAGCCTGCTGCGTCAGCAGCGCGGCGTTGCTGTGCGCCGCGAGGCCAACGACCTCAAGACGCGGGCCCCCATGATCACGCCAGCGCCGCAGCACATCCATGGTGGATGTGCCGATGGAGCCGGTGCTGCCGAGCACGATCAGCCGGCGTGCCGGAGCATCAGCGTGCAGCGCGGTCATGGCGGATCACTCCGCCCGGCCCTTGGGGGCTTCGCTGGGCTTCAGCCGACGCGTGGTCGCGCCGTAGAGCGAGCGACGCTTGGGCTTCTCCGGTAGAGCTGCGCCGGCTGCCGGTGCGGGGCTCGGTGACTCGGCAGGTGCCGATGACGAGGGCTCGCTCGGCGCGGCTCGATCGCCCGACGATGCGGCACCTTCGGATCCGCCGGCCGAAGCGTTGTTGCCGCCGGCATCGGAGCGCCGTTCGTCGCGCGGGCCACGCTCATCGCGGTCGCGACGACCGCGACCGCCACGGCGGCGGGGCGTGCGACGCTTGCCGTCGTCGCGGTCGCCATCGCGCTTGTCGCCTTCGGCGCGATCGCCGTCGTCCTCGCCTGCTGCGTCGCTGGTGCCGCCGGCATCATCGGCGCCAGCGTTGGTCCCGGCATCGCCCTCATCGTTGGATGGGCGCTCGCCACGATCGTCGTCGCTCGCGTTGCCCGTGTCGGCCGCGTCGCCTTCAGCACCTTCGGCTGCCGGCCCCGCATCGCCCTCGCGCGATCCGCCCTCGGCGCCATCACGATCACGGCCACGACGGTTGCGACCGCCACGGCGACGGCGCTTCTTGCGCCGACCGCCATCCCGATCATCGCCTTCGGCACGCTCCGTGCGAGCGCTGGGCGAAGCCTCGTTCGGCGCACCCTCGCCCGAATCATCGCCCTCGGCGCTCGACGGACCGCCGGCCGCGGAGGCCGGGGCGCCAAGGAGGGGAATATTGAAGATGTGGCGGGCCACGGCCACGAGCTCAGGGGTGAGCATGTCGAGGCCATCGGTGACCATCGGAGCGACTTCCTCGTGCGCAGCGCGAAGTTGCTCAAGCAGCGCAGAGGGCTCGACCCCGCACAGCGTGGCAGCTTCGGCCACTGACACGGCCTGCGGGAGCGCGGGCGCGTTGCGACGGTGACGGCGCTTTCGGCCGCCGCGGCGTCCACGGTCGTCGCGGCTTCCACGATCGTCGCGGCTTCCGCGGTCGGCGCGCTCGCTGCGATGCTCGTCGTCGCCAGCGTCCTCGTCGCGGTCATCGCCGCGCGACTCAGCCTTGGCGGCCTTGCGGACCATGCGCTTCTCGTCCTCCGATTCGCGGATGACGTGCATGAGCGGTCGTTCGTCCTCGATCACCGTCGGCAGGTCATCGAAGCCGCCCGCGAGCAGGATGGCGTTGGCATCGGCCGGGGCCGGCTTGCGACGGCGACGACGGCGGCGCTTGACGCGCTCGTCGGTGTCCTCGTCATCCACGTACTCGGGGATCTCGGTGTAGAGGTCGGCCAGCAGGGGGCGCGGCGGGCGCGGCAGCCGGTCAAGCTCGATCGCGTGGTTGCGATCATCGAAGGCCGAGGCCTTGAACTGGTCGGCGCGCAGGTGGTCGTCGATGGTGACCTCGACCTGCTTGCCGAACTTCTCCTCGAGTTCCTGCAGCGCGCGGCGACGCACGCTGAGCAGCTCGCCTGCCACACGCGAGGTCACGGTCAGGCTCACGCGCTTCACGGCCAGGTAGGCGAACAGCAATGAGATGCGGCGCAGCGCATCCGCCGCCACCACGTCGGGCATGCGCACTTCGCCGGCGCCGGCACAGTGCGGGCAGTCGATGTAGTGCGTCTTGCGCATGCTCGGGCGCATGCGCTGGCGGGTCATCTCGACCATGCCGAACTCGCTGATCGGCAGGTGGGTGGCCTTGGCGCGGTCGCGCTTGAGTTCTTCCTCGATGCGGGCCTCGATGTCCTTGCGGTGCTTGGACATCCGCATGTCGATGAGGTCATTCACGATCAGGCCGCCGAGGTCGCGCAGCCGGAGCTGCCGGCAGATCTCGCGCACCGCCTCGATGTTGGTCTGGTAGGCGTTGGTCTCGGAGTCGCGCGCCGAGCGGCTGCGGCCGCTGTTCACGTCGATCGCCACCATGGCCTCGGTCTGGTCGATGACCAGTGCGCCACCCGAAGGCAGCGGCACCTCGCGCTGGTGGATCAGCTCGACCTGCTCCTCGATGCCGAAGGCGTTGAAGATCGGGATCGGGCGGTCGTAGTAGTAGACGGCGGGCGCGTTCACCGGCGCGACCACGTCGAGGTACTGGGTGGCGCGGTCGAAGGCGCTCACGGAGTCGACGACGATGCCCTTCATGCAGGGATCGCCCGAGTCGCGGATCGTGCGGATCAGGAGGTCGCCTTCGGTGTAGAGCGCGCAGGGGCCACTGGTCTTGGCGGTGCGGGTCTGCATGGCTTCCCAGAGGCGGGTGAGGTATGCGGCATCGCGCTTGAGTTCAGAGTGCGAGCGCTCGTAGCCCGCTGTGCGCATGATGAAGCCGAAGCCCTCGGGGAGTTCGAGCGAGTCGAGCATGCGGCGCATCGAGCGGCGCTCGTCCTCGTCCTCGACCTTGCGTGAAACGCCCACGCGGCCCATGTCCGGCATCATCACGAGCAGGCGGCCCGGGAGGCTGATGTAGCTGGTCAGGGTCGGGCCCTTGGAGCCGATGCCTTCCTTGATGACCTGGACGGTGATCTCCTGGCCCTTCTTGAGCGCATCCTGGATCAGGGGGCGCTCGCGGCGGGGGATCTTCTTGCCCACGCGCTCGGTGCGTTCCTTGCCGGGGAAGTACTTGGGGTGGAGGTCACTGATGTGGAGGAAGCCGCTCGCGCCCTCGCCGAAGTCGACGAATGCCGCCTGGATGGCCGGCTCGATGTTCAGCACGCGACCCTTGTAGATGTTGCCGACGTGCGTGGCGGTGGCCGTGCGCTCGGCGAAGTACGCCTGCAGCACGTTCTCCTCGAGGATGCCGATGCGGCACTCGTCGGCCGTGTCGTTGACGATCATCACCTGCGGCTTGGCCGAGGGCTTCGAGCGTCCGTGGCGGTGGGTCGAGCGCTCGGTGCGATCGGCGGCCTCGCTCACGGCGGCCATGCTCTTCTCGGCGGCTTCATCGTGGCCGTCGTGGTGCTCGTCGTCGGAAGCGACGACCTGAGCCTCGTCGTCGGAAGCGACGACCTGAGCCTCGTCGTCCATCAGGTTGGTGGGCGCGTTCACTGGCTCGATCGGCAGCAGTTCGGCATCGCCATCCTCGCCGGCCGATGGGGTGCGCAGGTCATCTGCCGAGTGCTGCGCATCGATCCTGTCGACCACGCGGTCGAACGCTTCGGGATCGGGTTCGATCGGTTCGTCGTCGCCCGCATCGGTCGGGTCGACGGCGGCGTCTTCGGCGCCGTGCACCGATTCATGGGTTGAATCATCCGCGTCGCCGTGCGGCGTGGTGGAGGGGTTGGCCTGGCCGGCCTGATCGGCTGCGGGCTTGCGGCCCTCAGCGGTCGTGTCGTCGTGCGAGTCTGCGTTCATGTCTGCCATGAGTGAGTCCTGCCGCGATGTCGCGGCGAGCATGGCAGCCGGGGTGATGTGCTCCTTGGGATCCGCACGATGCGGATGGGTCACCATGATCATGGCGGGCCGCGCGCGCATGATGCGCGCGTGCCGGGTGATCTTTGCTGGTGCCGTTCAAGGTGTTCATCGCCGCCGTCTGCCCGCGCCGCTCGCACGCCCGGGCGCTGTCCTGCCGCGGGCCATAGGCCCGGGGGTCTTCAGCGGGGGGTGCGCGAACGGCGCCTGTTCTGTTGCGTCGACCGTCAGCCGTCGAGGTTCACGGCGTCGGGGTCGACCTTTCGAAGTTCGTCCTGCAGGTACGAGAGCACCTGCCTGTCCGAGTCGAACGAGCCCACCTTCCTCGCGATGAGCTCGCAGTGTTCGATCGTGGTCGCGCGCAAGACCCGCTTAACGGCGGGAATCTGCGCAGGAGCCATGGAGAGTGTACGGAAGCCGAACCCCAGCAGCAAGCAGGTGAACAGGGGCTCCCCGGCGAGCTCGCCGCACAGGCTGCAGTCGATTCCCGCGTTCACGGCGGCCCGGACGCTGGCCTTGATCAGGGTCAGGACGGCCGGATTGGCCCCGTTATAGAGCGGGGCGACCCGTTCGTTGCCGCGGTCGACGGCCAGCGTGTACTGG
>SYIB01000042.1 GCA_005798965.1 Planctomycetia bacterium | reverse complement strand
CCACGCGAAAATTGGCGACGCGCACACGAAGAAAGACGACCAGGCTGCCGCAGAGGCCTCTTACAAAGAGGCGATCAAGTTGGACCCGAAGCTGGCTGATCCGTACGCCGCCCTCGCCATCCTCTACAACCAGCACCGGCGATCGCCTTGGCGAGCATGGTCTTGCCGCAACCGGGCGGGCCTGAGAGCAGCACACCACGGGGGATGCGTCCACCGAGGCGGGCGAACTTCTTGGGGTTCCGCAGGAACTCGACGATCTCGCTGACTTCTTCCTTGGCTTCCTCGATGCCAGCAACGTCCTTGAAGGTGATGCCGGTCGAATCCTTGGTCTGCAGGCGGTGACGACTCTTGCCGAAGTTGCCCAGCATGCCGCCGGGGCCGCCGCCTGCCGAGCGCAGGCCGCGCATGAAGAACCAGAAGATGAAGATGAGCACGCCGAGCGACAGCAGGCTCGGCAGGAGCGCCATGAACCAGGACTGTCCCGTGTTCTCCTCGCTCCAGCCCACGCCGGCGGCGGTGAGCTGGTTGCGGATCCAGCCGTAGTCATCGGGCAGGATGGTCGAGTAGATGCGGGTGGGTTGCTGCGTTGCGGTGCTGGGTGCCTTGGCATCGCCGGCGGGCGCTGGAGCGGCCCACGCGGTCGCGTTCTCCTTGACCTCGGCGACCACGCGACCGGTCTCGATCACGATCGACCCATCCTTGAGCTTGCCCTGCTTGGCGTATTCGATGAGCGTGGGCAGCGGCTGCTCCTGGCCATCGGGGCCACCTGAGAAGAGCACCATGCCGACGAGCACCATCAGCCCGAGCAGCATGACGAGCGTGAGGCCTGGTCGACGCGGTGGCGCTGCGCCCGGACCGCCTTGGCCGCCGGGGCCCTTGCCGCCCGGGGCCGGGCCCTTGCCTTGGCTGGGCTGGTTCTGCTGCGCGTGGACGGGTGGGAGGAGTTCGTTCATGGTGTTCACCAATCGGCCTGCATGCTGTCAACGATGGCTGAGGCCAGTTGTTCGACGACCTGGAATCTTGCGAGATCGATCGGTTGTTGGATGGGGAGGCTCGCGACAAAGACAGCGGATTCGCGGAAGCCGTTGCGCTGGACGAGTGCCTTGCCGGTGCGCTGGTCGATCCACTCGTAGTCGACCGTGACGTTCAGTGCCATTTCCTCGGTCAGGCCGGTGCCACGGCTCTTGCTGATCTGCTGCAGGTCGATGGTGCGGATCGTGGCGCGCAGCACCGTGTCGGCCCGGCCCTCGCTCGCGACCCGGAAGTGCGTGCCCGATTCGATCGCCTTGACGAGCGCATCGGTGAGTTCCGGCGCGACCTTGCGATCGAAGGTGGAGTTCTTGGCGACCGGGATCGCGACCGTGCGCAGGCCCTTGTCGTAGCGCTGGCCGGATTCGTACTTGGGCGCGCCGTCGCAGGCGACCAAGGGGCCCACAAGGCACAGCAGGAGTGCTGCACGAAGCTTCATGGCGCCACATCCTTCGCGGGATCGACGGTCACGGCTGGGCTCGCTTCGACTGGTGCGCCCGGCGCGTTGCCGCCCGAAGGCGCGGCGAGCGGCTTGGGCTCGAGTGCAGCGCGCATGGCGGTGCGGAGCGAGGCGTAATCAGGTGCGCCGGCCTTCGCGTGCTCCGGCAACTTGGCGGCAAGCTCAGGCGCGATGTCCAGCGCATCGAGCGTGGAGACGCTGCGCGGGAACCGCGTCACGAGCCGGCGGATGAAGCGCTCGGCACCCACCAGGTCATCCTGATCGATGTACCAACGGGCTTCGGCGAGCAGCTTGCGGGCTTCGCTCTCGTCGATGCGCACGAGCAGGGCTTCGGCGCCGATCCGGTTGGCCAGCATGGGGTCGCGGACCTGAAGCTCGCGCAGGCGGATCTGTGCCTCGACGAGGCCCTTCGCGCTGTGTTCTGGCCCGCGGAACGACGCGCAGTACGAGTAGATCAAGCGAAGGCGCGCCTTGTCGACCTGCGGACTGCGCGGATAGTTCTGCACGAAGAGGTCGTACGCCTCGGCGGCCATGTCGAGCTGGCGTGTGTCGAAGTAGTGATCGGCCAGGCGCATGCCGGCCTGTTCCGCGAGTTGGCTGCCGGGCAGGCGCTCCTGGACCCGGATGAGCATCTCGACGGCTTCGTCCGTGGCATCCACGATGCGCACCGTGCCGAAGAAGCGGCGCTTGAGGCCGTCCGCGTAGGCGCAGGCGATCGTGTACTCACGCTGCAGGGCCAGCACGAACACATCGCTCGATGGGTAGCGCCGGGCGACCTCTTCGTAGTCGAACAGCGCGTCGTACTCGTTGCCGCCCTTCCAGAGCGCATCGCCACGGGCCAGCAGGCAGCGGGCACGCAGCCCGTTGGCGGGGAACGATTCCAGCCAGGCGTCGGCGAGCTTCTGGGCTCGCGCGTACTCACCGCGCGCCAGCGTCTCCCGGACGATCTGCAGGCGGCCTTCGGGGCTGCCCGGCGCCACGCCAGCGGGGGCGACCCACTGGTCGTTGTCGTCAAGGACTTGCGTCTGCCCGGAGCAGGGGACCGCAAGGGCGATAGGGGCGAGAAGCGCAAGGATGCGCAGCATGGCGAGATCGTAGGGGTTCCCGGCCCACGCCGCCAACGAAGGTGGGGGTTCGTTGACGATGAGCGGCGTCATGCGGCGCTCGCTTGGCGGGTCTATCGTGCCTCGGTGCGACGGGTCCTGGTGATCTTCAACCCGATCTCCGGCGGCGGGAAGGCTGCGGTCGCAAGCGTGGGCGTCGAGCGAACGCTCGAATCGGCGGGTTTCAAGGTGCGCCGCTTGGCCACCGAGCCGGGCCCGAGCGAGCAGTGGCTCGATGAACCGCTGGCTGGTCGTGATGCTCTGGTGGTCATGGGGGGCGACGGCGCCGTGCGCACGGCCGCCATGAGCGCCGCCCGCGTGGGCGTGCCGCTCTGCAACCTGCCGTTCGGCACGGAAAATCTGTTCGCGCAGCACTTCGGCATGAGTCGTGATCTGCCGGCCTTGATCGACCGACTGCGCGATGGGCGCGTTCGACGCGTGGATCTGGGGCTGGTCAACGGCGAGCCGTTCCTGGCCATGTGCGGCATCGGGCTTGACGCCGAGGTTGTGCACGCCCTTGCTGGCGCGCGCACCGGCGCGATCTCGAAGTTGAGCTACGCCAAGCCCATCCTCAGGCAGGCGCTCTTGTGGCGCGCGCAGCGGCTCCGTGTCGAACTCGATGGTTCGCCGTGGGCGCTGCCGGGCCCGGGATTCCTTGTCGTTGGCAACTCGCGCCGTTACGCCGCGCACATCGATCCGGCATCGATGGCGATCGATGATGATGGGCT
>SYIB01000314.1 GCA_005798965.1 Planctomycetia bacterium | reverse complement strand
CGATGCGCTGACGGTCACCACGGTGAGCTGCTTCGTGGTGTGGCTCGTGCTCGCGATGGGCCTCAACGCACTGTCAAACACCCGCAAGATGGCTGCTGCTGAGCCTAGGGTTCCCGAGGCTGAAGCTGCACCAGCGACGGATACGCCGGCCACGGCTCCCGGCGCGCTGACGCCGGTGCCCGCACCGACTCCCGCGCCAGCGCCGACCCCTGCGCCTGCGACTGATGCACCCGCCGCCGCTCCGGTTGCGCCTGCTCCTCAGGCCGCGCCGGCATCGGACACGCCCGCCGCAGCGCCCGCGCCCGCCGCTGAGCCGGCCCCAGCGCCTGCACCGACTCCCGCGGCTGAACCCGCGCCGACCCCGGCGCCCGCCACGCCGTAACTCTGGATTCATCGCATGATCCGCTCGATGACCGGCTTCGGCGTGGCCTCGGCAGACGCCGAGGGTGGCTCGTTCAGCGTTGAAGTCCGCAGCGTCAACAACAAGTTCTTCAAGGCCACCATGCGCGTGCCCGATGCCTTGGGTGCGCTCGAAGGCGATCTTGAGGCCCAGCTCGGCAAGCGCATCTCGCGCGGCAGCGTGATGGTCACCGTGCGCGTGGCCGAGAGCGCCGCCGATCGTGTCGGTCGCATCGATGGCGCGGCGCTGGAGGCCTACATGGCGCAGCTGCGTGCGGTGCTGCCGGCTGAGCAGGTCGCGCGACTTGATCCGTCTGCGCTCCTGGAACTGCCCGGGGTCGTCGTGACCGTGGGTGCGCAGGACCGGGCCGAGCGGGCACGAGCCGTGCTCACCAAACTGCTCGACCAGGCATGCGACCGGCTGCTGGCGATGCGTGCGACCGAGGGCCAGGCGCTCGCCACCACGCTTGCTGAGTTCGGCGTCACAGTCCGTGCGCGACTGGCCGAGATCGCTGAGCGGTCACCACTGGTCGTCCAGGCCTATCAGGAGCGCCTGCGCACCCGCATGGCGACTCTGCTGGCCGAGGCCGGTGCGTCGGTCCGCGAGGAGGACATCATCCGCGAGGTAGCGGTCTTTGCCGAGCGCAGCGACATCGCCGAGGAAGTGAACCGTCTCGGCGGCCACCTCGACCAGTTCGCGCGGCTCATCTCGCCGCAGCATGCCGAGCCAGCCGGGCGAACGCTCGACTTCCTCGCCCAGGAAATGCTGCGTGAAGCGAACACCATCGCCAGCAAGTCCAGCGACGTCGAGATCAGCCGCCGGATCGTCGAGATCAAAGCGTGCATCGACCGGATCAAGGAGCAAGCGCAGAATGCCGAGTGATGCGCGGGCGTCCTTCAGCACAAGCGAGATCATCCGGGTGCTCGAGGTCTTCGGGATCGGAGGCCTGAAGTCGCTGGCGGACCTGCCGGCGGGCTCGCGCAAGGCTGCCAAGCTCGTCGCCACGTGTGTGAACGGCAGCTACCTCCTCAAGCGTCGCGAACTGCAGAGCGCGGGCCTCGATCGCATCCGGTACGCGAGCGAGGTCCACCGCTACGCCATGAAGCGGGGCGTGCCATGTGCGCCGTTGATGACGACCGCTGACGACGAGCCCTTCCTCATCGAGGGGCCGTACATCTACGAAGTGCAGGGATTCGTGCAGGGCCATCGCTTCACGAATCGGCACGACCAAGCCATTGCAGTGGGGGCGGCCTTGGCGCGGCTGCATGATGCACTCGTGGGCTTCGATGCGAGCGATGCAGCGGCTGCTGCGAACTACTGTCGCAACGCGTCGGTACCTGCGGCGCTGCGGAAGATCGAGTCCAAGGCGACAGGGCCCACCGAGCGGGCAGTGTGCGCTGCACTCCTGGCGCGATACGAGCGCGCGGCGAGCCACCAGTGGCCCGAGCTGGCCGGCGTGACGCACTCCGACTACCACCCCGGCAACGTGCTGCTCGATGGTGCCCAAGTGGTCGCCATCATCGACTTCGATTCCGCGCGCGAGGCACCGATCGTGAGCGACCTGGCGAACGCCGCACTGCAGTTTGGACTGCCGCCGGTCACCGGCAGCGATCCATCACGGTGGGAACCGCGCTTCAACGAGCATTGCCTGCGCGCGGTCGTGCGCGGCTACCGCAGCGTGCGTCAGCCACCCAAGGGCACGTCCGCGTCGATAGCGCCGCTCATGATCCAGGCTGCGATCGCCGAGGTGGCCAAGCCGGTGGCGCTCAAGGGCACCTTCGGCCACATCGACGGGTGCGCGATGCTGGAGTTCGTGGACCGCAAGACGCAACGGATCGAGGATGCGGCGGCCGGAATCGCTACCTTGTGCGGGTGATGAATGCACTCCTGGTCCTTGTCCTGACGTGCGCCGCTCCCGCACAGGATGCAGCCAAGCCGTTGCCGGGTGATGCCTTCGGGCGCCAGCAGGGCATGGTCGATGAGCGAGCCCGCGAGGATGTGCGCGAACTCGAGCGTGATGCCGAAGTGCTCCGCGCGCTCGCGCAGGCGCAAGCCATGCGTCAGGGTGGCATGATCATCGGGCCGGGCCTGCGCATGGCCGACGATGCGAATCTCGCGCTCGCCCGTTCGACGGTGGGTCGCGATGCCCCGCGCGCTGCCGAGGTTCCCGCCGGGCTTCGCGCGATCGTGATCCGTTTGGACGATCCAGCGTGGTCGGTCCGCGAGGCGGCCTCGAAGGAGGCATCGTCGGGGACATGGACCATGCAGGAACTCCGAAAGGCGCTCGATGAGCCCTTGCTCTCGCTCGAGCAGCATTCGCGGCTCGAGGAGGCGCTGTGGCTCGTGTGGGAGTCGAAGCCCCGCGGCGCGATCGGGATCACCATGGGACAGGGGCCCGGTGGCGTGCTGGTGACCCGAGTGCACGAGGGCTTCCCCGCATCACGCGTGCTGCGCGTCGGTGATGTGATCGAGTCGATCGATGGTGTGCCGACCCCCAGCAACGATGGCCTCGTCGCCGTCGTGCAACGGCGTGGGCCAGGCGAGCGGCTGCGGCTCACGGTCGTTCGCGGCGGACCCGGAGCTGCGCCGGCGATCGTGGTGCAGCAGCCGGCGAAGGCGGAGCGGCTCGAGCTCGAGGTCGAGCTCGGCGATTTCGCGGCACTGGAGCGTGCGAATCCTCGCACCACCATGCGGCCACTTGGTCGCCGGAGCGCCTTTGACACGGTCATGCGCGAGGAGCGCGAGGGTTCGTCGCTGCAACTCATGCCTGTCGAGCCCGCCCTGCCGCCTGGCTTCGTGGGCAGCACGGTCGTGGCGGGCGGTCGCCAGCCTGCGGGAACGAGCGTGAACCCCAAGATGGCCATCAACCAGCTTCGCAACACCCTCGAGGCAACGACCGACGAGAAGGTTCGTGCGCTGTTGGAGGCGCAGATTGCGAACCTCGAGCAGGTGCTGCGCGATGCCCAGCGTCAGGGTGGATTCGGCACGCCGTCGAGGCCGCAGAGGACGCCACCGATCGTGCCGAAGCCTGAGCCTGTTCAGCCCAAGCCCGAGTGAGCGCGTGCCGACGTGGGGCCGCTGCGCGGCGAGTTCCGATCATCAGAGCGCGCCCAGCGGGTTCTTGAAGTGCGCGTCCTGCACAGGCACGACCACTTCAAGCACCTTCTGCAGCACGTTGGCCGGCGAGCCGATCGCATCGACCTCGCGGATGATCGACTGGGGGTAGCAGGCCAGCACTGGGCGCGTCTCGCGCTCGTAGACCTCGAAGCGGCGCCGGATGACCTTCTCATCGGCATCGTCGATGCGATTTTCCTTGAGCGCACGGCGGCGCATGCGAACCACCATCTTGTCGATGTCGCGGCAGACGAGGTGGATGACGTGGAGCACCTCGATGTACTGCTCCATCTCCTTCGCCTGGGTCACGTTGCGCGGGATGCCGTCGAGCACCAGCAAGTCCTCGTGAGGCTTGTAGAGGCTCAGCACGGTCTGGGCATGGATGTTCTGCCGCCACATCTCGATCGTGAGATGATCCGGCACCAGTTCCCCGCGGCTGGAGTACTGCAGAAACTGCTTGCCGAGGTCGCTCGTCATGTCGAGCGCACGGAACACATCGCCGCAGGCCTGGTGGAAGAAGCCGGGGATGCGACCGAGGATCTTGCCTTGCGTCCCCTTGCCGGCGCCGGGCGCCCCGAAGAGCAGGATGGTCTTGTAGCGGTGAGGCATGGGCGGAATCGTAGCCATGGCGCGGGGTTGTCGGTCACGGTTCGCGAGATCGCGCGTTGGCCCGATAGGCTGCTCCCATGACCGTGACCACCAACGCTCCGACTGGGTTGATGGGGCTTCGTTCCGCCTGGGTCATGCGTGGGGCCGCCACGTCCGGCGGCTCGCTGGCGCAGCGGCTCATGGTGGCGCGGGGGATCGATGCCTCAGAACAGGATCGGTATCTCAAAGCGGGTCTGGCCGACCTTCGGCCGGCACGCGAGTTGCCGGGTGCCACCGATGCTGCGTCGCTGATCCTCGCGCACATCCGGGCCCAAGGCCGCATCGTGGTGCTCGGGGACTACGACGTCGATGGCACGGCCGCGGCGGCCACCCTGCGCCATGCCCTGCGGGCGATCGCACCTGGCGTCGACCTGATCATCGAAATTCCGCACCGCGCCGATGGCTACGGCCTGACCGATGATGCGGTGGCGCGCGTGCTGGCCCACCGGCCGTCGCTCGTCATCACCGTCGATTGCGGCATCACGGCCATCACGCAGGTGGCTGCGTTGCGGGCCTTCGGTGCTGATGTGGCCGTACTCGACCACCATGCCCTGCGTGCCGACGGCATCCTGCCCGACGCCTCGGTGATCGCACACCCTCAGCGCCCCGATGGCGCCTACGGCAACCCCGACCTGTGCGCATGCGCAGTCACCTGGAAGGTCTGCTGCGAGCTCATGCGCCTGCACGCGGGCGAGAGCATGAACGGGGAACTTCGCAAGCAGCTCGCGCAGCTCTTGCCGCTGGCGGCAATCGCCAGCGTGGCCGACGTGATTCCCATTCACGGCGAAACGCGCATCATCATCCGGCAGGGGCTCGAGTGGTTCCGATCCACGGACCTGCCCGGGCTTCGGCTGATCGCCGAGCGCATCACCGATGTCGGCAAGGTGAACAGCCAGGGCGTGGCGTTCGGG
>SYIB01000313.1 GCA_005798965.1 Planctomycetia bacterium | reverse complement strand
GGCGCTCCGTCATGCCGTGCCGGCCATCGGATGCACGCAGCATGGCTTCATGAACGTGATCGTGGGCTCATGCATGATGCATGCGGGCGCGATCGATCGTGGGGGCCTCGAGCGGCTCCTGGCTGATGAGCGGCCCGGCGCGTTCACGATCGACGTGCAGGGCATCTCCTGGGATGGCCTCCGCATCACGGCAGCGCAGGCAGCGCTTGCCCGTGCACAGCTCATGCACAGTTTCGGCTCGTGCAGCTACGATGAACCACTCGAGGATCTTTTGGCCATGGGTCTGGTGAGCAAGAAGGAGTGCGCATGAACGCTTCCGGAGCGTCGTGGGTTGCAGGTGCCCGGTCGGCCGATGGCGAGGGCAAGAGTGAGGGCTTCGGCCCCGCGAATCTGCCGTTGGGGGCGTGGAGCGGAGAGGGTCGTGGTGCGCGACTGGGCGTACGGATCGGCGACAGCATCCTCGATCTTCATCGTTGCGTGGAGTCAGGTGTGCTCGCGCGGCTGGACCGCCGGATCCAAGATGCCCTGGCGAAGCCCGTGCTCAACGAGTATCTCGGGCTCGGCCACGTGGCGTGGTCGCAGGCTCGTGCCGAGCTCCAGCGCCTGCTGGGCGAATCGTGCAGCGAACTCCGCGATGCACCCGTCGTCAAGGATGCACTCCTTCCTGCATGGGGCATCACGATGCGCCTGCCCTGCGACATCGGCGACTACACGGACTTTTACGCGTCGATCCATCACGCCACCAACGTGGGCTCGATGTTCCGGCCCACGAACCCGCTCATGCCGAACTGGAAGCACCTGCCCATGGGCTATCACGGCCGCGCCAGCACGGTTGTTGCCAGCGGTGCCGCCGTGCGTCGACCCATGGGGCAGACCGTGCAGGCCGATGACGGTCCGCCGTCGCTCACGCCGTGCCGGCTGCTCGATTACGAGCTCGAGCTCGGGGCCATCGTGGGTGGGCAGGCCAACGAGATCGGCCAGCGCGTGGGCGTGGCCGAGGCCGCACAGCGCATCTTCGGCCACGTGCTCCTGAACGACTGGAGCGCGCGCGACCTGCAGAAGTGGGAGTACCAGCCGCTCGGCCCGTTCACGGCGAAGAACTTCATCACGTCGATCAGCCCGTGGGTCGTCACGGCCGAGGCGCTCGCCCCGTACCGCGTGCCGATGCCGGCTCGCGGGGAAGGCGACCCGCAGCCGCTCGAGTATCTGCGATGGGATGGCGACTTCCTGCTGGACGTGCGGCTCGAGGTCGCGATCTCCAGCGCGACCATGCGCGAGCGTGGTCTGCCTGCGATGGTCGTCAGCCGCAGCCGCGGGACCGATCTGTGGTGGAGCATGAACCAGATGATGGCCCACCACACGGTGAGCGGCTGCCGCATGCGGCCAGGTGATCTCATCGGCAGCGGCACGATCAGCGGGGCAGGCGAGGACGGGCGCGGCTGCATGCTCGAGCTCACGTGGCGTGGCAGCAAGCCGATCACGCTGCCCGACGGCACCGAGCGCAAGTTCCTGCAGGACGGCGACGAGGTGATCCTGCGCGGCTGGGCCGTGCGCGATGGGCTCCCCAAGCTCAGCTTCGGTGAGTGTCGCGGCATCGTGCTGCCCGTGGCGTGAGCCGTGGGGTCTCAGCGCTCCACCCGCGTCGGCATCGCGTCCGAGTGACTCGAGGCGTCAGCGCCTCGAGCCGGTACGGCGACGTCAGCACACCCATGCGGCGCGCTTCAGCGCTTCGAGCCGGCCAAGCGCGCAGCGCGAGCGACGGTGTTCACGCCCTGCCAGTCGACCTTGATCTCGCTGCCCTTGGTGATTCCCAGGCGCGCGAACTCACCCGCTGCGAGTTCGATCGCGTAGCGGGCCTTGGCGCCGCTGGGATAGCGCGGCAGCCTGACTTCGTAGGCACCACGCGACTCGTCGGCGCGCTGCAGCGGTTCGGTCTTCATCGTGTGCACGCCGGTCACGATCCCTTGCTCGTTCACGTACGCGATGTCGATCGGTACCAGGCAATCGACCATCCAGAAGCCGAGTTCCCGCGAGTAGGGCATCACGAAGAGCATGCCGCGGTGACGCCGCACACGCTCACGGCCCGAGAGCCCCTTGGCGATGGCGGCATCGCTTGCCGCGAGCTCGAGGTCGAACGGCTCGCCGCCGAGGGCGAGGCGAACCACCGGCAGGCCGGCTTCGCTGAGGTTCGGGATTTGCGGGGGCAGCGGGTCGTCCGAAGGGGTCACAGGCGGTGTTGCGGCGGGTCGAGTCTCATCTGCCGAAGGGGTCGGCACAATCGCTGGCGGCGACGGTGCATCCTGTGCCGGCGGCGCCTCGGGAGGCGGTGCTGACGGAGCGCCCGCGGGCGCTTGCTTCGGAGCGTCCTGCACGGACTGCCCCGCATGCGTGGGGGGCAGCGATGCACCGACAGCCATCATCGTGCCCACTCCCATGACGGCCAGGGCTGCAACCAGTGGCTCATGCATGGCCATCAGTCCCAGGTGTTCGCGTTTCCGGCGCGAGCGGGGGCACGGCGAGCGGGCTTGCTCTTGGCTGCCGGCTTTGCCGCCTTTGCATCGCGGGAAGGCTTGGCCGCCTTCGGCGTATGAATCTTGCTGCTCGCAGTCATCGCGCCATCTTCCCAGGAAGCCGGGTAAAGCGGCTCGTCCAATTCGACGGCCGCACGCGTGGCCATGAGCGGACGGAACGTGTCGCACATCACGGCGAGCTCGTTGGTGTGGGTCAGTCCGATCGTGGCCTCGACGGTGCCGGGGTGCGGACCGTGCGGAATGCCCTGCGGGTGCAGCGTGAGCGAACCGCTCTCGATGCCGCGGCGGGCTTTGTAGTTGCCTTCGACGTAGTACAGCACTTCGTCTGAGTCGAGGTTCGAGTGGTTGTACGGCACCACGATCGCATGCTCGTGGAAGTCAAGTGGCCGTGGGCAGAACGAGCAGATCACGAAGTTGTGTGCCTCGAAGGTCTGGTGCGTCGGCGGTGGCATGTGATGCTTGCCGACGATCGGACTGAAGTCGTCGATGTTGAACGCGTAGGGATAGACGCACCCATCCCAGCCCACCACGTCGAGCGGGTGGTACTCGTAGGTGTAGCTGTGCACCCAGCCGCGGCTCTTGATGCGTACCTCGTACTCGCCACGCTCATCGAAGGTCATCGGCAACTGCGGCAGCCGCAGGTCGCGCTCGCAGTAGGGGGCGTGCTCCAGGAATTGCGCGCTCTTCTTGCTCAAGTAGCGTGGCGGCGGCAGGATCAGGCTGCCGTTCACGGCTTCCATGAAGATGAACTTGTTCGCGGGTGCATCGGCCTTGGGCTTCTCGAAGACCAGTCGGTAGATCGTGCCCTTCGGGATGACGAGGTAGTCCTTGGGCCCGAAGGGGATCGCGCCGAACATGGTGAACAGCGTGCCGCGGCCATGGTGGACGAAGAGGCAGTCGTCGAACACGCTCTTGTAGTGGTAGTCCATGCCGTCGGCAGGGATACACACGCCCATCTCGACGTCGGCGTTGCCGTAGAGGATCACGCGGCCGGTGATCGGATCGCCTTGCGGCAGCATCGGGCTGCTGCGCGTATGGCGCATGCGCATCACGTTCTTCTCGATGTACTCGGGCTGAGCGTCGTACAAGGGTTCCCAGCCGCAGACCTGCGTTGGGGCGTTGATGTGGTAGAGCGTGCTGGTCGGGCCTGTGAAGCCCTCGGTCCCGAAGACTTCCTCGCTGTAGAGGCGGCCATTGGGGGCGCGGAACTGGATGTGGCGCTTGCCGGGCAACTTGCCCATGGTGGTGTAGTAGGCCATTGGGATCCTCTGGGCTGCAAGTGTAGCCGTGCGCCTGTCGCGCCCGTACCCTCGGCGGGCAATGACACCTCGCGCCGAGCCCAGCATCATCGCCGAACGAGCGACGTGGCTCGTGATCGGGAAGCCCTCCGGCTGGCATTCGGTGGAACAGTTTGGTGGCGGCCAGCACACGATCGAAGCGTGGTTGCGCTCGGCCGCGTCCTCGCAGGCATCACTCGAGGGTGCGGGCCTCGTGCATCGGCTGGATGAGGGCACCAGTGGCTGCTTGGTTGCTGCGCGGTCGGAGCCCGCGCTTGCGGAACTTCGATCGGCATTCTCAGGCGAGCCGTCTCAGCATGCCGTGGACAAGCGCTATCGAGCGTGGGTCGCCACCGGCGCGCGCGACCGGGGGCAGTTTGCCCTGCACTTCACGGGGCGCCATCGCAGCTCATCCAAGGTCAGCGTGAGTGAGCGCGGCGAAGCCTCCACGCGCGGGATCTGCCGATGGTCGGTGCTCTCGCGCGGGTCGTTGCACGATCTGGTCGAGATCGAACTCGTGGGGCCGGGGCGCCGCCACCAGATCAGAGCAGGGTTTGCGTGGCTCGGCTTTCCGCTGGCGAGCGATGCGACGTACCGGGGCTTGGATCGCTTGGGCTTCGGCCAGGCGGCGCTGCACGCGCACGCCATCATCATCGACGGCGACGAGGTCGTGGATCCTGATTCGCGATTTGAGGCCTGAACTGATCCTGGTGCAGCCGCCCGGGCGCACCAGGCGCACCAGGCGCCGCGCGCTCCGCATTCATCACAGGTTGCCGCGGCGTTCCTGCTCGATTTCAAGCGCCTCGAAGAGGGCCTTGAAGTTGCCCTTGCCGAAGCTCTGCGAGCCACGGCGGCAGATGATCTCGAAGAAGAGCGTGGGGCGGTCCTGCAGCGGCTTGGTGAAGAGTTGCAGCAGGTACCCCTCGTCGTCGGAGTCGACCAGGATGCCAAGATCCTTGACCCTCTGGTGGTCCTCTTTCACGACCTCGTGGCCGTGCTGGCGAAGCATCGTGTCGACGCGGTTCCAGACGCTCTCGTAGTACGCATCGGGCAGCGCAAGGAAGTCGACGCCACGCCGACGCAGTTCCGCCACGCTGTGGAGCTCATCGTCGGTGCGCAGCGCCAGGTGCTGCACGCCTGCGGCCATGCCGTGCCACTCGAGGTACTCCTGGATCTGGCTCTTCTTCTTGCCGGCGGCCGGCTCGTTGATGGGCATCTTGATGAGGTGGTTGCCGCTGGCCATGACCTTGCTCATGAGCGCGGAGTACTCGGTCGAGATGTCCTTCTCATCGAAGTGCTTGAACATCTTGAAGCCCATGACATCCTCGTACCACTTGACCCAGTGGTTCATCTTCCCCAGTTCGACGTTGCCCACGCAGTGATCGACGAACTTGAGTCCGCAGGGGTTGGCCTTGTTCCAGGCATTCAAGCTGAACGTGCCCATGGGGCGGAAGCCCGGCGCAAAGGCTGCGCCTTGCTTCACGTTCGGCAGGGCGTAAGCGCCCGTGCGGCTGACGAAGCTGTGGATGGCGCGGCCGTACGTCTTGATGCCGGCCATGGTGACGCTGCCGTTGGCATCGCTGGTCGTTCGCGGTTCGTAGGCGCTCTCGCCACCATTGCGGCGGGCCTGCTCCCAGGCGCGTTCGGCGTCGATCACCGTCAGGGCCACATCCTTCACGCCGTCGCCATACTTGCGGCACTCCTCGGCCACAGGGTGGTCACTGGTCAGTGCCGTTTCGAGGATGAACCGGATGTTGCCCTGGGTGAGCAGGTACTGGGCCGTGGTTCGGCTGCCGGTGGTCAGGTCGGAGACCTGCTCGACCTGGAAGCCGAAGGCACTGGCATAAAAGAAGGCGGCTTGCTT
>SYIB01000041.1 GCA_005798965.1 Planctomycetia bacterium | reverse complement strand
GGGCGATCTCGAAGCCGACGGCATGCTGCATCACGACGCTGGCCGCGGCAACCGCGCTGATGTCACTGCGCTCGTACTGGCTGCGTGTGGCTTCCTTCGTGCGCAGGTCAACGCTCGGCAGCCCCTGGAGCAGTGTGGCGATCGGCTTCATCGTTCCTGTGGCCACGACGGGCATGCCATTGGTCATGCCGCCTTCGAGGCCCCCCGCATGGTTCGTGGGCCGCAAGTACCCAAGGTGCGGCTCGCTGCTGCGTGATGGGTCGAAGGCGATCGGATCATGCACCTGACTGCCAAAGCGCATCGCACACTCGCGACCCAGGCCGATCTCGACGGCTTTGAACGCCTGGATGCCCATCACCGCCATCGCGATGCGAGCATCGAGTCGCTCATCTGCGGCAACGCATGAACCCAGGCCGATCGGGCAGCCGAGCACATGCACGCGGCAGAGCCCGCCGACCGTGTCCTTGGCGACCTTGGCAGCGTGGATGTGCTCGACGAGCCGTGCATCCGTCGCCGGGCACGGGCACGCGACCTCGGCCGCGTCGCGCGCGATGCGCAAGGTGGGCAGCGACACTGCATCAACATCGATGGTCGCGAACGCATCGATCGCGCCGAGCACGTAGCCAAACGCCTCGATGCCAACGTCGCGCAGCATGCAGCCGGCGAGCGCACCAGCCGCCACGCGCGCCGCAGTCTCACGTGCGCTTGCGCGCTCGAGCGTGCCGCGGCAATCGTTGGTGAGCCACTTCACGCTTCCGGCGAGATCGGCATGCCCCGGCCGGGGCTGGTGCACCGGCGGCGTGCGAACGGGATCGTCGATCCGGCTGTCCGCGTTCACGATCTCGAGCGCGACCGGCGATCCAAGCGTGATCCCCTGCCGGACGCCCGACAGAATCCGAACACGGTCGGTCTCGATGCGCTGGCGCGCGCCACGACCGTAGCCGCCTTGGCGCCGCGCAAGCTCGGCATCGATCCAGTCGGTGTCCACGCGCAGTCCGGAGGGCAGACCCTCGACCAAGGTGATGAGGGCAGGACCATGTGACTCGCCGGCAGTGCGGTAGCGGAGCGGCATGGATGGATCGTACGCGTGGCAAAAAGTGTTGGACGCCCGGTCCGTTTCCGGGCCGGGCGTCCATGCCGCCGAGGGCGGCTCGCGGGAGGCGTATCACGCCGTCTCCCCGCCGTAGTTCGGGTGTTCCTTCAGGGACCGCGTGGCGCAACGCACGCGCGGTCCCTGGCGCAAGCGCGCTCCGACGAGCGCTCGCGCCCAATCCCCTCCTCGCAGGAGGCCTTCGCAAAGGCCTCGGCTGCGCTTCCGACTACGACGACGGCGAACACGAGCGCCGCCAGCTTGCCCCATCCCCGGCTGCCCCGATCCCCACGAGGCGCCTGCTCCCTTTCCATCCCTCCGACCTTGTCCATCCCTCCGACCTTTTCCTTCCCTCCGACGGTGCTGGGCATGTGCTGGTGACCAGTCATGTGTGCCTCCTTGGCGCAGGCCACACGACTCGGCCATCGAACACCACAACCGTACGTTCCATGGACAGGACCCAAAGGAAACCGCAGGGAATTCGGCGCAATTGCTGCGATCGTTGATTCAGAAAACCTGTGCCGAAATCATGGAGGGCCGCGTGCCTGTCCAGAGTTCGCATTGCAGGGCGGCCTGGCGCAGGAACATGCCCATGCCGGTCACGACGCGCGCCCCGCGCGACGTCGCCTGCTGCACCAGTGGCGTGCGCTCGGGCACGTAGACGGTGTCCATGACGACGACACCATCGAGCGCCACATCATCGGGGATCGGGCTCTCATCGGGAGCGGGGCCATCCTTCATGCCCAGTGGCGTCGCGTTGACGAAGGCATGGAAGCAGCCGCAGCCGATCGAGGCGGCATCGCCCACCTGCACCCGCATCGGTCCGCGCTCGCCGGGCTGACCATCGAAGGCCGCAGCCAGCTCCACAGCTCGTGTCTGCGTTCGATTGATGACAACGACCTCCGCCCCTGCATTGGCGCAGGCCCACGCCATGGCACGGGCCACGCCTCCGGCTCCGAGGATCGCCACGCGCAAACCACGCAGGTCGTCGCTTGCCCGGCCAAGCGCCTCGGCCAGCGACGCGATGCCCGCGAGCGCATCGGTGTTGCAGGCACGGACCGCACGCGACTCCGGATCGATGATGAGCGTGTTCGCTGCACCGATCGCCAGGCTCGCGTCATCCAGCGCTCCGCCGCGCTCCTCCACGAAGCGCACGAGATGCTCCTTGTGCGGCAGCGTCACGCTCGCGCCCGACAGCCCGAGCGTGGGGTGATCGATGAGTTCCGACAGGCTCGCCTTGAACGACTCCCACGTCGGTCCGACCGGGAGCGGCAGGTAGCGGGCATCGAGGCCCAGCTCACTGAACCACGCGTTGTGCACGATCGGCCCCCGGCTGTGCGAGACCGGCCAGCCCACCACGCCGTACACACGAGTGTGGTGCGTGATTCCCTTGAGACCGTAGCGATCGACGAGTTCGCGCACCGTCGGCTGGCCCGGTGCAGTGCCCTCCTCGTCATCGAGGCGGGCGAAGGTGAGGAACGCGCCGAACTTCGCACCCATCACGCGCGAGAGCACGCCCTGCTCACCCATGCAGAGCGCGATCGTGGGACCCTGGCGGCTCGCCAGCAGATCGAACGCCTCAAGGTTGTCGCGCACGGTCCGCGCCGTCCACGCCACCTTCGCGACATGGCATGCCGGATCCGACCACATGCGCTCGAGCTCGCTCCACAATGCCCTAGGCCGGCCGGCGACATCGTGCAGGCTCGTCACGAGCGAGGGGCGCCGCGATTCCTCCACGCCGGCAAGTGCAGCATGCATCACGTCGCTCGCGCGGCGGTCGCGCAGCAGCGAGGCCTCCACATCCACGAATCGAGGCGGCGTCGCACCGGCGATCGCCTCGGCCAGCACACGCGCGGCCTCGATCGGCGAACCATCGAAGGCACCACCCTCCGCTTCGCTGCGGATCGTGAGAATCGTGGGCAGTGGGCTGTCACGCAGGAGCCGCTGGATCGCGCCACCTGTGCCAGGCAGCATGGCCATCAGATCGATGCGCCACTCCACAAGGTCCGCGCCATCGGCCTTCGCCGCTGTCGCCCGCTCGATCGCCGGCGACACGAGGTCGGGCCGGTCAACCGTCACGCTGCAGGCCACGAGGGTCATGGATGCAGCGTAGCCACGGGTTCTGGAACCGTTGGCGGAAACCTGCAGATGACATCGAAACCACATCTGATCCGCAGCGCATCCACCGCAAGCCGCGTACCGTGCGCGCCATGATCGACGATCCCGATGGCATTGCCGACGAGGCCTACCTGTGGCTGCGGAGCCACCTCGAGGGGTACCTCTGCTTCGACGGCGAGCGGCGACCAGTCAAGATCGTGATCGCACCCGATGGTCGCATCGTGGCACCCGTCATGGTGGCCGTGCTGGCCAGCGGTGATGTGGTGCTCGAACTGCCCGATGGAGAGCCTGACTCGATGCAGCTCTCGGTCACGCCGGAGCGCTTCGTCGAGCGCGGCGAGGATGCCGCCCTCTGCGACCGCTGGCGGATCTACCACGGTGATGCGCCCGACGTGAACTGGGCGCGGCTCACGATCGATGCGTGCAGGCATGCGGGCTTCTACGTCGATGCCGAGGCCGTCGTGCTGCCCAATGCGCTGGCCGCCATCGAGCCGGCTGCTTGCAAGGCGATCAATGCCGACCAAGCGCTGCTCCTGCGGGCGATCCCCGGTTCAACTCGCACGGCGGTGAAGGATGTGCGTGTGGTGGGGGTCGATCCCGATGGTCTGGATGTGCGGCGCGCCTTCGATGTGGTGCGCGAACTATGGCCCAAGGACGTCGAGGTCACGAGCGTCGAGAGCGCGCTCGCTGCCGTGCGCACGATGGCTGGCTGACAGGGCACCGACCCTGCAGCGTGCAGCACGCCAGGCGTGCGAACCATGAGGCCGATCAGGCCGTCGCCGCGGCCGGGGCGTCGTTCAGCAGGCGCTCGGCATAGCTGTTCATGGCGTCGCGCAGCTGCTCGAAACTCTCGAGCACGTACAGGATCGGCTGATAGTGGTCGATCTCGAAGTTCGTGGCGCAGACGGTCTCGAGATCGAAGGGGCGTCGATCGACTTCATTCGAGTCGAGCGCATGCTTGCTCTCGCCGGGGCTGCTGATGAGCCCTGAGCC
>SYIB01000040.1 GCA_005798965.1 Planctomycetia bacterium | reverse complement strand
GTGGCGCACGATGGACTCGACGGCATCCTCTTCACCGGTTCGTGGCCGGTGGGGCGCAGCATCATGCAGGCCAACCTCGACCGACCGGGTCGGCTGCTGGCGCTGGAGATGGGCGGCAGTAACGCCGCCATCGTGCTCGATGACGCTCATCGGCGGCAGGCCGTGCTTGAGTGCGTGCGTGCGTCGTTCGCGACCACGGGTCAGCGTTGCACCTGCACGCGACGCATCGTGGTGCATGAGCAGGCGGCGCCATGGTTCATCCCGGCCTTCTGCCGCATGGCGAGCACGCTCTTGGTGGGTGATGGTGATGGGCCTGCACCCGCGTTCATGGGGCCGTTGGCGACCGAGGGAGCCAGGCGTGCAGCGCTGGAGTTCCAAGCTGGTGCCGTGTCACGCGGAGCCACGATCCTGCTCCGCGCTGCGGCGCTCGATCGGCCCGGTTGGTTCATGACGCCCGGCGTGGTCAAGTGGCCCAGGCTCACGCTCGACGAGGACGGCGAGGTGTTTGCGCCGATCGTGCAGCTGGCGGTGGCCCGGGACGACGAGGATGCGCTTGAGCAAGCGAACGCCTCACGATTCGGTTTGGCAGCGAGCGTGTTCACCGCGAGCCGGTCGCGGTGGGAGGCACTCTGCCCGCGACTTGAGGCCGGATGCGTCAACTGGAATGTCGGCACCGCAGGCGCCAGCAGCGCGCTGCCCTTCGGCGGTCTCGGCCTGAGCGGCAACCATCGCCCGGCCGCCGCCTTCAGTGTGGATTCCTGCGCGGCCCCAATCGCGCACCTCGAAGAATCAAGCGATGCCGCTGCGGTGCCCGATGGCGCCCTGTGGGACGACACCTGGCTGGGCTGATGCCCGGCAGCCGACAAGGAGCACGACATGCCGACCGACTTGCCCAGTGGACGTGAGCGACCAAGGTTCAGTGGGCTGCCGACGTTCATGCGTCTGCCTGAGCTGGATCGCGTGCGCGCCGAGCATCAGCCGGTCGAGTGGTGCATCTACGGCGTGCCCTTTGATGGTGGAACGACCTACCACCCGGGTGCGCGTTTCGGCCCGCGCGCGGTGCGGGATGCGAGCCAATACGTGAAGCCCTGCAGCCCCGAGCTGGGCATTGATCTTGCGCAGCGCTTCAGCATGGCCGATGCGGGTGATAGCCCGGTGGCGCCATACTCGTGCGCGGACAACGTGGGGTTGGTGCAGGACTTCGCGACTGGGCTGGGTGATCCGGATCTCACTCGGCTCTTGGCGATCGGGGGTGATCACTCGATCGCGCTTGCCAATCTGCGCGTGGCCTGGCAGCGCGCAGGGCGACCGGCGAGCGGCTTGCCGCTCATTCACATCGATGCGCACTTGGATACGGTGGATGTCGTCTGGGGCGAGCGCTACGGCCACGGGAGTTTCCTGATCCGTGCGATCGAGGAAGGCGTGGTCGATCCCAAGCGGACGCTGTCGCTCGGCGTGCGCGGTCCGCTGAACACGCTGAAGGACCTGGACTTCGGCCGGGAGTCGGGGGTCACCGTGGTGGGCATGTCGCGCTGGGTCGAGGACCGGGCTTCGGTCGCGGCGATCATCAGCGAGTTCCGTGCCCGCCTCGGTGACGATGAGTGCTACCTGACGCTGGACATCGATGCCTGCGATCCGTCCTGCGCCCCCGGTACGGGCACGCCAGTGAGCGGCGGGTTCACGGCCGCCGAGCTCTTTCTGGCGCTGCGCTGGCTCGCGGGCATCCGGCTCGCTGGTGCCGACGTGGTCGAGGTCTGTCCATCACGTGATCCGCAGGGGATCACGGCGTTGCTTGCCGCGCAGGCAGCGTTCCAAATCCTCTGCATCGACGCGGCAGCGCACCCGGAGTGACGGGGTGGCCGTCGGTCCGGATGCCCTGGAACGTCATGTCGTGCCGAGTCGCTCGTCGAGCCAGGTCGGAACCTGGTCGAGCGACACGCGCTCCTGCTGCAGCGTGTCGCGGTGGCGCACCGTGACCGAGCCGGTCGACGCCGTATCGCCATCGATCGTGAAGCAGAAGGGAGTGCCGGCCTCGTCCATGCGTGCGTAGCGCTTGCCGATCGACTGCTTCTCGTCGAATTCGATCGTGTGCTTGCGCCGCAGTTCGCGGTAGAGCTTTTCCGCGATCTCGGGCTGGCCGTCCTTGGCGGTGAGCGGATAGACCGCCGCTTTGATCGGTGCCATGCGCGGGTGGAACCGCATCACGACACCGCTTGGACGAGCGGGATCCGGCGTGTACGCCTCGCACAGGAGCGCCAGCGTGCCGCGGTCGGCGCCCGCGCTCGGCTCGACGACGTGCGGGAAGTAGCGCTCGTTGCGTGCCTGGTCGAAGTAGCGCATCTTCTCGCCCTTGCCGCAGTGGTTGGCATGCTGCGTGAGATCGAAGTCGGCGCGGTGCGCCACGCCCTCGAGTTCGCCGAAGCCGGGTGCGGTGAACGGGAAGCGGTACTCGATGTCGCTCGTGCCGGCGCCGTTCTTGGCGTAGTGGGCGAGTTCGTCGCGATCGTGCTCGCGCAGCTGCAGGTTCGCGCTGGTGAGGCCGATCGATTGCCACCATCCAAAGCGCCAGTCGCGCCACCAGCGATACCACTCGACGGCGCTCGAGGGATGGATGAAGAACTCGATCTCCATCTGCTCGAACTCACGGCTGCGGAACGTGAAGTTGCGCGGGGTGACCTCGTTGCGGAAGGCCTTGCCGACCTGTGCGATGCCGAAGGGGATCTTGACGCGACTCGTGTCGACCACGTTCCAGAAGTTCGCGAAGATGCCCTGTGCGGTCTCGGGACGCAGGTACGCCATCGAGTCGTCGTCCTGCAGCGCGCCGCAGTGGGTCTTGAACATCAGGTTGAATTGCCGGGGCTCGGTCAGGGAGCCGGGCTCGCTCGCGGCCGGGCCGAGGCAGCGGGCGCGCTCGTCGGCGGAGATCGACGTGAAGGGGCGCAGCACGTGGTCGGCACCTGGAGCATCGATGCGCTCGTACTTGCACAGCGCCTTGGTCGCCCGTGTGCGGGCGTCATCATCGCCCTCGACGAACGCCCAGAGCCGCGAATCACCGGCCATGCGGCCGAGCACCACGAGATGGTCGGCTCGGTAGCGCTGCTTCGACTCGCGGCAGTCGACCATCGGGTCGTTGAACCCAACGGCGTGGCCGGAGGCGACCCACGTCTT
>SYIB01000312.1 GCA_005798965.1 Planctomycetia bacterium | reverse complement strand
GCGAGCGCCGGGCGAGAGCGCCACCAGGAAGGCCTCGATCTTCAGCGCCACCAGCCGCTCCGTCCGGCGATCGGTGCCGAAGATCGGTACGCCGCGGATCGCTCCACCCGAACGGCTCACGCTGTCATCGAAGAAGGCGACCACCTGCGTGGCCGAGTCCTGCGCCATGGCGATCATGAGCCCCGCGCCCGCATCACCGGCACCGTAGATCGCCACCCGCCGCGTGCCAACCACCGTGGCGCGCAGCACGTGCCGCACGAGCAAACGGATGCCGCCGCTGGAGAGCAGCACCATGAGCCCGGCGATCGGAATCGCCGTGCGCGGGAAGCCCTCGCCACGATCTGGTGAGACGAAGAGCAGCATCGCGAGGGCGATGCATGCGATCATGGTGCCTTGGCCGATCGTGAACGCCACGCGAGGCCCGACGTAGCGCGTGATTTCGCGGTAGAGCCCAAGAAGCTGGAACGCCACGGGCACCAGGCACGCGAAGGCGGCCACTTCCCACCACGGCACGGATTGCCATGGGGCGGTGGTACCCAGCCGCAGGGCCACCGCACCAAGCAGCGCAAGCGCCGCCGAGGCGGCATCCCAGCCCACCATCAGCCATTGCTTGGTGCGACGCGAGGATGCGTCAAGGATTCGCGGTAAACGCCTTGGCATGAAGACAACCCAGAAGGGAAGCATGCTACGAGGAGTCTTGACGGGATCAATGGTCGCCAGAAACATGAGCGGAGCGGCCATAATCGGCTCGATGATGTGCGCTCAGGGAGTGCGGGTGCTCGCCGCGGCACGTGCCCGTCGTGCTGTCCTGGGCCTAAACTCCGATCATGGCCACGCACGAGCCCTTCAGCGGCACCGAACACCTGGACGCTCCCCCTGCCAAGGCATTTGCCTTCCTCACGGACCTGGATGCGCTGAGCAAGGTCGTGCCCGGCATGGTCAGCGCCACGCGCACCGGCCCCGACAGCGTGCTCTGCCAGGTCAAGCCGGGGTTCAGCTTCATCCGCACCACCCTGAAGATGACCTTCACGCTGGTCGAGAAGCGAGCCGACCAGCACGTGACGATCCGCGTGGATGCCACGGGCATCGGCACCGCCTTCAGCGTCGAGACCAAGATGGATCTCGTGCCCGACGGAACCGGCACGCAGATGGCCTGGACCGCCACGATCGTGAAGATGAGCGGCCTGGTGAGCGCCGTCGGCACCACGATCATCCGCGCCGCCGGCGACCAGGTGATCAAGGACGGCTTCGCCGCGCTGCGCAAGGCGATGGCGAACTGAGGGTCGGGGCCGAAAGCCGCCCCTGCCAGTCATGGCGCTGTGTAGGCCGCGCGGTTCCCCTGCCGCCTGAGCGCTGCCATCGCTTGTTGAATCCCCCGCTTGCTTCTTGACCCGACCCGGCGGCGGGGCCATACTGCCTCTGCACCGGCCGCGAGCGGCCGGCCACCTCTTCACCTCATGCATCCATATGTTCCGGGTGCCCCACAACCTGACTTGGAGTCTCCTCTCCATGACCAAGAACACCCATCGCGGGATCCGTCGTGCCATGACCATTGCTGATGTTGCCGTGGGTGTGGCGAGTTCTACGCTGCTCGTGGCCGTGCTCGGCGCTGCCGCGACCAGCATGCGCTCAGGCAGCGGCACGGCGGTCTCGCTGTCGAACCTGATGCAGCTCGGCACGGCGCACGCGCTCTACGCCAGCGACAACAACGGGCTGCAGTGGTGCGCGCACCGCAGCGAGTTCGGCCTGACCAACGGGAACTGCAACCAGTACCTGCAGCTCGAGTGCCCGCCGCAACTCATCCTTGGGCAGGACCTGAACGGTGGCCTGTGGGGATACTGGCTTAGTGGCGGTGTCTGCCCACCCAACTATCCCGGCAACTGCGGCAACTGGGCGATCTACCAACCCATGGACTTCGGTGGCACCACGGGATACAGCGGGGCGTGGCGCATGCTGGCCGTGCGCTCGTTCCACCAGTACCTGAACGGTCGCTACTACGACCCGGTGTACTTCGCGCCCAACGACCGCAACACCTACCGGCAGGCGCGAGGACTCTTCGACTACCCGGGCGAGTTCATCTTCACTTCGCCAACCCTCATCGGCAGCAGCTACGCCGTGGCGTCGTCGGCGATGTGGGATCCAGGGGTGTTCCGCGCCGCTTCAGAGGGCGGTTTCCGCACCCCCAACACGTACCCCAATGCCTGGCAGCGCCAGTCGCTGTTTGCTGCGGCGTATCCCGAACTCAAGTCGCTCACCTTTGAGCACAACTGGTGCCAAGGCGGATCGGGCCCGGCGACCAGCTTCGGCACGACCACCACCCGCAACTACAACGCAAGCGCCGCATCGACACCAGCCACGCTCTTCTACGACGGCCACGTGTGGCTGCTGCCCAATGCCGACGCGATCGCCGACGACGCCTCGCTCGTCAAGCGCGGTCTTGATGGACTCTGGAGCCGCGACACGCCGCTCGGCGTAGACGGCTACTTCGGCAACCTCTCGATCGACGGTTCGCGCACCTCGCACTCCGTGCTCACGACCAAAGGCATCCTCGGTCGCGACCTGCTCTCGGCCAAGTGAGGAGACCAACCATGGCACGACAGACGAACAACCACGCCCAGATCACGGCGCGCCACAGCGCCCGCTGCGCATCGATGCCTGCAGACCAAACCAGTCGTGGTGCGTGCAACGGCGGTCGCACAGCCCCATGGCTCGCCGCGCTTGCGGTGTGCGGCTCCGCGATCGCAGCCGACACCACCTGGACCTCGACGACCAATGGCGCATGGAGCGATCCCGCACGATGGTCGGCAGGCGCGCCGGATGCGACCTCGACGGCGATCTTTTCGAACCTCGGCGCACCAACGGTCTCGATGCCCTTGTCCGGCAGCAGCGCGCTCCGGCTCATCGTTCGCCGCGGCAACGTCAACCTTGGCGCTGGTGGCCCGCTTGACCTGGGCTGGTCGAGCGCGTTCTCGCCGGCCCTCGTGATCGGCGACACCAGTGGGGTCACTGCCACCTTGACGCTCAGCGGCACGTCGATCCGCGCCGCGTCCCTTGACCTCGCGACGGTCAACAACGCGCAGGGTGAAGCACGCATGAACGGGTTCTCGACGTTCACGATCGATGGTGCGCTCCGGATAGGCGTCGCTGGCACTGGCGGCCTGCAGCACACGGGCTCGGCAACGCTCACCGCGGGCTCGCTCGAACTGGGCACGCTTGGCACCGGTGTCGGTTCCTTGACGGGCTTGGTCACATCAAGCTCGACCGTGCCCCCTGCCGGACCGGTCTCGATCGGCGGTGCGTTCACCATCGGGAAGTTCGGCAGCGGCTTGGCGCGAACGGGCACGACGGCCCGTTGCGGCATGCTCGTGCTTGGCCAGAATCCCACCGCGAGCGGCGTGCTCGACGCCTTCAACTTGGACGTGCTCGGTCAAGCCGTGATCGGCCTGCAGGGCCAAGGTTCGCTGGCGCTCACCGGCACCATGTCGACCAGCGGCGCCGTGACGTTGGCCGAGCGAGGCCCTGATGTGGGCAGCCCCACCCTGCCCCTGTCCCGCGGCACACTGGAGGTGACCGGCGGTTCGCTGCGGGCAGGCGGGCAGGTGACGCTTGGCCGTGATGGCGTGGGCACCACGATCATTCGATCAGGCGGTTCGATCGAGTCGACCGTTTCGATCACCCGCAAGGGCGCCGACGACGTGATCACGATCGAACTCGATGCCCTGCCGAGCCCCGCCTTTGCGCTGAGTGCGCCAGCGCTCACGGTCACCCCTGAGTCGACCACGGTCTCCCTTCAGGTGCTCGGCACTCCTACGCAGGATGCAGTCTGGCGCATCGCGCAATCGTGGGGTGGCGCCCTGCCGACGTGCACCGTCGCAGGCTCGCCCGGCCCGGGCCGCGAGTTCCATCTGGTCGCCTGTGGCGGTGATCTGCTGCTGGCCACGGCACCGATCGGTTCGGGTCCGCCGGCCGTGTGCGGCGATGCGCCCGTGGCGACCTTCATTCCTGACCAGATCGGCGTCATCGAGCGCGGCTTCTCCAACGGCGGCATCGCCGCGGGCGATGGCTTCTACGCCGTCGGCTGCCCGGGCACTGGCGGGGGCGTCGATGTGTATCGATCGATCAACGGCGTCTGGTACTTGGAAACCACGCTCGTCTCGCCAGACGGCCGCCAGGTTGGCCTGGCGGTCGCGGCCGATGGACAGCGCATCGCAGCGCGAACGGTCGATGGCGAGGATGTGGTCACCTTCGTGCGATCAGGTGGCGTGTGGACCTCGGAGCAGATCATTGATCTGGTGCCAGCTCCCGGCACGCAATCTCGACGCAACACCCTTGCGCTCGACGGTGACACGCTGGTGATCGGCGAACCCAACGCCGCGGGCGGCTCGACCGGCACCGTGCTCAACGCCGGACGCGTCGACGTGCTTCGGCTGGTCAACGGAACATGGACGCCCGAGGCGACCCTGGTGCAGACGCCTGCCGTATCCAACAGTCGCATTGGACGCAGCGTTGCGCTGTCGGGTGATCGACTCGTGGCGAGCGCTGGCCTGACGGTGGCGAGCATCTTCGAGCGCACTGGCTCGCAGTGGACCGAGACCACATCCCTGCCGATGGCATCGACCGCCACGAATCTTGATCTGGCTGGTGACGTTCTGGCGCTGCCGGCAACG
>SYIB01000311.1 GCA_005798965.1 Planctomycetia bacterium | reverse complement strand
GCTGTCGAGGAAGTAGGCGGACGGCAGCCAGCATGCGCCGATCGACCGGTACTTGCGACGCTGGCGCGGCGTGAGGCCCGGATCCTCGAGCCGACCCTCACGGCGAAGCATGGCCGTGCGCTGCGCTTCCCATGAGGAGTAGTCGTTGTGCTTGCGCAGCCAGTGCTCAAGCCCACGGTCGTCACGATGGTCGAGCTGGCACGTGAGTTCGCCGATCGTTCCCTCGAGGATTGGATGTTCGTGGATCTCCATGTCGAGATGGCTCCACCGATCCTCTTCGATGCGTTCATACTCGCCGGAACCGACACGGAAGAGCGCGAGCTTCCGATTCACGTCGCCATGGCGCAGGCGCTTGCCCAAGAACCACGTGTCATAGCGGATCCAGAATCCGGAGTGCCGCGTGGTCGGCAGCGTGCGTTCCAGCTCACCACAGAAGGCATCGTCGACAAACTCGTCTGCATCGAGGAACAGCACCCACGGCGTCGTGGGCGCGTGGTGCCGCAGGAACCAGTTTCGTTTCTTCGGAAAGCGACCGTCCCATGCGAAATCGATCACCTCGGCTCCGTGCCCGAGTGCGATCTCGCGGGTGCGGTCGGTGCTCTTCGAATCGATCACGACGACGCGCTCGAATCGCGCCAGCCGCGCCAGGCACACGGGCAGATTGCGCTCCTCGTTCCGTACCGGGATCGCGACCGTAACAGGGAGCCGATCGGGCATGGCTCTGACAGTATCGGCACTGCGATCGCGCCCCCTCAACCCGGTCGCGGAAATCGGTGCACCGGTGACCATTTATCACCACCCCCCGGGGCGTAGGATCGCCCCATGGGTTCCCTGAACACCGCGATCATCGGCGGCGGCGTTGCCGGGCTGGGCCTTGCCCGTGGGCTCGCCCACCGTGGCATGCCGGTCACGCTCTTCGAGCGCTCGGAGGCTTACGGCGAGCGAGGCTTCGGATTCATCCTCCTGGCCAACGGCTGGCTGGCGCTTCGCGGACTGGGCATCGAGTTCGATCCTCGCGAGCTCGGCCAGTCGCTCGATCGCGCGATCATCCGCTCCGTCGATGGTTCCGTGCTCAAGGACGAATCGCTCGATGGCGCCGTGGCGGTGAGCCGATTCGACCTGCTCTCGTCGATCATGCACGGCCTTCCGTCCGGCGTGGTCGAGCTCGGTCGCGACTTCACGGGATTCGACTGGGATGGCCAGCGCGCGGTCGCTGCCCGGTTCGATGACGGCTCTGCCTTCGAGGCCAGTGCATTCGTCGGTTCCGATGGCGTGCGCTCGCGCTGCCGTGAGTGCGTCGCACCCAGCCATGCGTGGCAGGCCGGTCGTGTGAAGGAGATCGTCTCGTCGGTCCATGCTCCGGCACTTGCAGCCGAGCTGGGCACCACCTTTCGCAAGGTGATGCACCCCGGCGGTGGTCTGGCCGTCGGACTCGTGCCCGCTGGGCGCGGGCGCGTGATCTGGTTCGTGCAGTTCGATGCGCAACGCTTCCAGCCGCCGGCACTCGGGCAGGCCATGGACTTCTTCCGTGAGCATCTTTCGGGGTTCCCCGCCGATGTCCATGCGGCCATCGAGGCGACCGACCCCGCAACGCCGCACGTCTGGCACACCGTGGACATGGATCCGCCGCCGTCGATGGTCCGCGGCAATGTGGCGCTCATCGGCGATGCTGCACACCCCCTGCTTCCCTTCACGAGCCAGGGCGCCAACAGCGCGCTCGAGGACGCCGTGCTGCTGGCCGACTTGATCGCCCGGTGCCGCAGCCAGGGCGACGTGGCCCTGGCGATGCGCTCGTTCAACGCCGTGCGGCACCCGCTGATGGTGCAGTACGTCGAGGGCGGCCGCGCCATCGCCAGGCGATTCGTCGAGCCGATCGATGGCGCCGTTCCCCTGCCGCTGCTGACATGAGCACCTTTTCCGACACTGCCGTCAGGCTCGACCTGCTTCGGGAGCGCGCCTTCAACCTGCGCTGGGCCGAACAGCCGCGCGAGGTCATTCCGCTCACTGCAGCAGATCCGGACTTCCCGGCGGCGCCCGCGATCCGCGACGCCATCGTGCGCTACGTGCAGGACGGCGTCCTGTCCTACGGTCCTGCACAAGGCCTGCCTGCCTTCCGTGGGAGCGTGGCGAGCTACCTGCGCAACCGGCGGGGCGCACCGGTCGATGCATCAGGCGTGATCGCCGTCAACAGTGCCGCCGCCGGTCTGGCGATGGTGGCGCGCCAATGGCTGGCCACCGGTGACGAGGCGATCGTGATGGATCCGGTCGACTTCCTCTTCGCGCACACCGTCCGCTCGGCCGGAGGCACCCCGGTGCGCTGGCCGATCGCACGCACCGGCGCGCTCGACCTCGATCGGCTCGAGTCGCTCATCACGCCGCGCACGCGAATGATCGGGATCTGCAATCCGCACAACCCGCTCGGGCGTTGCTTCACGCGGGACGAGCTCACTGCGATCGGCAGCGTCGCGGAGCGGCACGGGCTTGGCATCCTGAGCGACGAGATCTGGAGCGAGATCGTCTACCCGCCCGCAGGCTTCACGAGCATGCTCGCCTTGGACGAGGCGATCGCCAGCCGGACCGTTCTCGTGCACGGTTTCTCGAAATCGTTCGGGCTCGCTGGCCTTCGCATCGGCTTTGTGGCCATGCGCAACGGAGCAGACTGCGCGCGAATGCTCGCTGCGAGCGAACATCCCTCGACGGTCGACGGCGCGGCGACGGTCAGTCAGATCGGTGCCGCTGCGGCGTACGACCACGCGCTGCCGTGGCTCGAGGCATTCCTCGAGCACTTGCGCGCCAGGCGCGACCAGGCTGTGCAGGCACTCAACGCCATGCCGGGGATCCGCGTGCAGGCACCGGATGCGACGTACGTGGCCTTCGCCAAGGTCGATGATCCGCCCTGCTCCATCGAAGACCTGGTGGATCGACTTCGCACCGAGTACGGCGTGGCCGTGGTCCCGGGCAGCCCGCGCTGGTTCGGCGAGGGGGCTGCAGGCCATCTGCGCGTGTGCTTCGCGACGAGCGAGGGGATCCTGCGTGACGGCCTCGAGCGCATGGACCGCGGCATGCGCGCGATCCGAGCGGGGCAGGCCTGACCGCATCCTCGATCGGGCGGGACGACCGAGTCGGCGTCAAGCCGATCGATCGAGGAAACCGCAGCCCACGAGTTGCGCGCGGGCCTGTCGCTCCCAGCCGCGGTTGGCGGCGGGGCTTGCGGGACTCGGGTGCAGCACCGTGTGCACGACCGTGTCCGGCGGCAGTGCGCCGATCGCCCTGTCGCGGG
>SYIB01000310.1 GCA_005798965.1 Planctomycetia bacterium | reverse complement strand
TCCTGCTCAGCTGCAACTGCCCCACGCCGCCATGAGGATGCCGAGGTCGGCACCGTCAACCACGTCATTGGCGTCAAGGTCGCACGTGCAGGCCGTGCCATCGCTTGACCATGCGCCAAAGAGGATCTCAAGGTCCAGATCGCCGACGAGCCCATCCTCATTGAGATCAGCCGGGCAATTCACTCGATCGACCGCAAGGAAGGCATCATCGATCCATGCACCCGAAGCCGATGCCCCCGGCTCGGCGGTGATCGCCACCGTGATGATGCCGGGCGCTGCGGCCACCACGTGCTCCAGCGTCGACCATGTGCTGCCCTCGCCTGGGCAGTCGATGCGGTCGAGGAAGGACTGCTCGCCGATCGAGACACGAAGGAACACCGGCTGCTGGCCGGCTGCACAGGTGGCTCGGTACCGCAGGCGCATGGTGGAGCGCACCGGCAGCTCGATGGACTGGGCGAGTGTCCCTGGCGTGGAACACACCGTGCCAAGCTGGATCGTGCGGGCACCATGGGGCGGCTCAAAGGTTCGACCAGCACAACCTGTGTCGGATCGACCGAGCGCTGCTGCACCGCTCGCCAGGCTCCAAGTATCGGCGATGGCAGCGGGGCCATCGATGCAGGTGCTGCCGCAGATCGCTGTGGGGCCGGTTTCGAAACCGCCGTTGAAGAGCACGTTGGTCTGGCACGGCGTGCCCTCGTCGCAGCAATCGGGGATGCCGTTGTCATTGAAGTCGGCAAGGATGCACTGCGCGACCTGCGCAGCATCGTTGACCTGATCGCCGTTGCAATCGACAGCTGCACCGTCGTCACCGCCACCGACTGGACCGCCGGTCGTGGTGGTGCCCGACGAGGCGTCGTTGTCGGGATCGTTGATCCCCCCGCCGCTGTTCGGCGTGCTGGAGCCACCGCTGGTTCCTGAACCGCCGGAACCGATCCCGCCGCCGCCGCCCTGGTCATCCACGAAGAAGCCGCCGGAGACTTGCCCCGAGTCGCCACCGATCGGGCCACCGCGTGGTCCGGACGGCGTGCGCGAAGGGGCGGATGGCTCGCGTGGACGGTCGGATTCGCGTGGGGGATCAGCAGGGGCCCTCCACGGTGGATTGGTGCTCGCCGGCTCGTTTCCCAGAGTTGAAGTTTTCGAATCATTCTCCTTGGTGTGACCTCCCCCCATCGTGGTCGGACCCGCTCCACCGCCCACCGGAACCGCTTTCTTGGACTCTCGCGACTTCGGCGGCGGCACAAACGTGGTGCCGCCTGACCTGATCATCGCCACGAAGATGCCGAGCAAGAGCAGGGCCAGCAGCGCCGCCATCCAACGCACGCTCCGACGCGTCATGATGCGCGACGGCACCGCCGCGACCTTCAGGTCTGCCCCGGACCAAACGGACATCACACCAGTCTACGGCAGATGTCGTTTCCAACTCGTTCAGATGATCATTCAACGACAGAAGGCCGGCACAGGCCGGCCTTCATGCGACGTCAGGTGGACCCGATCGGGCTCGAACCGACCACCTCTTCCATGCCATGGAAGCGCTCTACCAAATGAGCTACGGGCCCAAGATGCACACACCGGCGCAACGCGCCGGGCCGGGGAAGGTAGCACTTCACCCGCTGCGCGGCAAGCGGCGGCACGACGTCCGCGCGCCCGAAGGAGGCGCTCATAACTGAACCGCCGCACCCAGCGTTGGATGCGGCGGTCGGTGAATCGTGATGCTGGCGCCAGATCGACATGAGTCGACATCAACATGCATCGTGTTGATGTTGCGTGCAAGGCGGCGCACGCACGCCCACGCGCCATCGGCCTCGATCACATGGCGCCGTCGAGCGCAGCGGCGAGATCGCTCTTGCGCACGATGCCGACGAATTTCTTGGCGAGCTTGCCGCCCTTGAAGATCATGACGGTCGGGATGCTCTGGATGTCGAGCTTCATCGCCCAGTCGCGGCTCGAGTCGACGTCGAGCTTGCCGACCTTGGCCTTGCCGGCGTAGTCGTTCGCCACCTCATCGATCGTCGGCCCGAGTATGCGGCACGGACCGCACCACTCGGCCTAGAAGTCGACCAGCACGGGCTTGTCGCTCTCGAGGACCTCCGCCTGGAAGTTCGCGTCGGTGAAGGTCATCGTGTTCTGTCCGGCCATGATTCGTGTGCTCCGTGCTTGATCGATCGGTGCGTTCGGGGAAGTTGGAAGTGTAGCCCTGCGCGAGCGCTTGGATCCCGCGGCAATCCCGGTGGATTCACGCGAGTTCGCGGATCGCGCGCCAAGCCGCCAAAGCCTGCGCATGCTCAACGACATCATGCACCCGCAGGAGTTGCGCGCCTCGCGAGGCCGCCTCGAGATGCATCGCCACCGAACCCGACACGCGGAGTGCAGGATCCGACTCACCCGTGATGGCCCCGATGAAACTCTTGCGGCTCGCCCCGACGAGCACTGGGTGCCCCATCGCCACGAATTGCGCGGTCCCAGCCACCAACGCCACATTCTGTTGCACGGTCTTGCCGAAGCCGAGCCCCGGATCGATGGCGATCGATCCCCTTGCAACGCCGCATGCGACGACATCGGCCACGCGAGCCGCGAGTGCGGCGGCGACGGCATCGACGATGTCCCCCTCAACCAGCGACGAGCCATGCTCGTGGCTCCATCGATCATGCGTGGGTTCGAGCACACGGTGCATGAGCACAATCCCCGCACCCTCGGCGGCAGCAAGCGGCGCCAGCGCTGCATCTTCCGTGCATGCGCTCACGTCATTGATGATCGAGGCTCCCGCCTCGATCGCTGCCCGTGCCACGGCGGCGCGCGTGGTGTCGATGGAGATCGCCACCTCATTGCGACCCTCGGTGCGCAACCACGCCGACAGCGCACTGATTACCCCCTGCGTGCGTCGGATCTGCTCCGGTGCATCGATGCGCTCAGCGCCGGGGCGCGTGCTCTCGCCACCGACATCGATGATCCTGGCGCCAGCACGCACGCAGGCTTGCGCATGCTCGACAGCCTGATCGCCGCTCCAAAGCCCGCCATCGCTGAAGGAATCAGGCGTGCAGTTGAGGACCGCCATCAGGAGCGGCGACGGATCGAGCCGAAGATCACCACCGCGCACCATCCATGAGCGCGCTGCGGGGCGAGACGAAGGCACCGGGGCCATCGGTCTGCTCACGGCGTGGGCTCGACATCGGCCGGCGTGCCGGGATCGGCCGCGGGGCCTCGATCGGCCGCGTATTCAGCCATGGCGGCAAGCACCACGGTCGGCACCACGATCGCGCCCTCGATGCGGCCACCGCGGACATCGATTGCGAGGCCGATCGGCTCTGCGCGGCTGGGAACCGGCGGCAGCATGTCGGTGCCGCCTCCGAAGGAGCCTGCGATCTGCCGTGCTGCCTTGAACAGCTGCCCGATGCCGACGAACCCGACGACGTCGGGCTTCGCCACCATCCACTGCATCATCGACTTCACGACCGCATCGTCGGCAAGCGTCGCACCGCGACCTGCTTGGGCATCGGTCGCGCGCGTGAGCACGTCGGGTCGCTGGCTGTAGGTCACCACGAGCCCACCCTGGCCCCCGCGCGCGAAGCCGTGCATGCCGCGGTTGCCGAAGATCGCCTGCGTTGCCAGCATCTGTCCCGCGGCTGCGGCGGCCTCGCGCGCCTGCCCATCGTCGGCAACAGGCTCGGGCTTGAGCTCGAACGCCGCCGCCGAGGTGCCATCCTTCAGCGTGCGCGCATCCTCCCAGGTCGGCGTGAGCTTCAGGCCACCCGCGACACCGCCCATCTGCATCAGGCGATCCTTGAAGACTCCCTGCACGGCGGCCGGGTCCTTGGTCACCACGACCAGGCTGCTGTCGTTGAGCAGGCCGCCAGCCATCACGCCGAGCTTGCTCGGGTACGCGCCCAGCTGCACCCCATCGACGAGGTCCGCCGCATCAACGAGCCATGCCGGCATCACGGCGCCCGTCGGATCGATGGCTGCGGCGAGCGCCTTGAGCGCTGCGCCGCCGCCGACGCCGCGCACATCGATCGACAGCGCGCCATAGATCGCCGCCTTGGGCAGGAGCGAGAACGGCGCCGGCCCTGCGTCGCCCACGGTGAGCGCCTTGGCCAGCGCACCCTCCGGCGCGAGCACCGCGACCGGTCGCAGCGCCAGACCGAGCGCATCGATGTCCACCAACACGATGCCATGTTCGATCGACCCGACGAACGCGTTCGAGAGCCGCTGCAGATCATCACGCCGGCCGGCAAAGCCATCAGTCGGCATGCCCTGCTCCGCCGCGCGCTGCATGGCGATCGTCGCCGCTTGCTCGCCCATCGTCTTGGCATGGCCGAGCGCGACCGGGCCAGCCCATGCGAGCACCTCGGCCTCATCCACGCGCACCCGCAGGTCATCGCCCACGAGCTTCATGAACGAAGCCGCGCTGCCACCCTTGGCATCGTGGCCGTTCGCCAGCGCAGCAGTCTGGCTCACGATCACGTGCGATGCACCAAGCGCAGCGAACGCTGGCTGGCCCATGAACGTCAACGCCCCATCGGCTCCCATGCCGAGCGAGGCAGCGAGTGCCTTGGGATCGCTGGCCGGGAGCAGGAGCGTCCACTCAGCCTGCGGTTCGCCGGCCTTCGCTTCGGCCATCGCGGTGCTGTAGGCCACGATCGAGCCTCGTTCATCGAAGCCTTCACCCACGCCGAGCCAACCCTTGAGTTGCTCGACGGGCTTGCCGAGGACGCTCGTCTCAGGGCGGTTCATGCGCGCGAGCGTTTCCGAGAGATCCGCGCCGGCGCGCGCAAGATCCGGAACGATCACGAAGCTGATCGCCTGTGGCGGCACATGCGCGAGCGCAGCTTCGGCATTGCCGGCAACGCACGGCGCGGCAGCGAGGAGCGCAAGGACCATCGACAGGATGCACGACGCAGCGTGTGGCATGGGCATGACGGGGCTACTGTACGACCGCGATGGCGGTTCAGCCCCATGACTCGATCAACCAAGGGACGGTCGATGCCCTGCTCGGCGCAGGCGTCGTGGTCGTGGTTGCCATGGGCTTCGCCTGGCTCCTGCGCCGGACGGGCCTTCGCCACGCCGCCGTGGCCGCGGGCGTCGTGACGGGCATCATGCTGGGCCCGATGGTCCTGGGGCCGAGCGCACCAGCGGCCTTCGTGCGCTGGATCGATGGTGGCGCCGCTGAGCGGACGGCGCTCCGCGATGCACAGCGGCTGGTTCAGGCCCGGCGCGCCGCCATGCTGCATGCAGGCAGGGCACCGACGACGAACGACCCGAGCGCCGCCGCCGAACTCGACGCCGTCGAGCGCTGTTCGACCGCCGTGGCCCAAGCGCAGCTCGACTTTGCGGCGCCGCGCCGTTGGATCCTGCTGGGTCTGGCCGCGTTGGCGATCCTCGGCGCGATGGCCGATCCCGGACCGCGCCAGTCACTCCGGCAACCCACCTCGTTCGCGAAGGGGGCGTGGCTTGCAGCCGTGCCGATGAGCGCCACGCTGCTGTGCCTTGCCTTCCTCGAGGCAGAGCGTGGCACGGCGATCGCCTTCGCGCTCGCGGCGTGCACTGGGTGTGCCGCTGTCGCGGCCGGGACCGATCGGGCTCTTGTGCACCGTGAAGAAACGACCGCCCCGCTCGCGCAAGCCGCACGCTTCGCCACGCTGCTGGCGATCGTGCCACTCATCATTGGTGTGTGTGTGGCCGCACATGGTGCGTTCGATGCACAACGCGCGAGTTGGGTGGCTGCTGTGGCGTGCCTCGTTGGTCTGTTCGTGCAAGGTTCTGCCGCTCGATGGCTGCACGATGCATCGGAGGTCGCCATCATGCCCGCCCTCTCGGCGCTGCT
>SYIB01000039.1 GCA_005798965.1 Planctomycetia bacterium | reverse complement strand
TGGAGGAAAGCCCACATGTCGAACCACCGCACCCGCCGCAACCAGCGGCGTCAGATGTCCCTCACCACCGATTCGATCCGCGTCGAGCAGGCTCGGTCCCTGGCCCTCTCCGCGCTCGCATCGGCCGGCTCGTTGAACGTGCTCGACCTCTACAGGTTCGCGCAGGATGCCGTTCACCACCTTGTGGTCACTGCATGCCCGGCGGCCACTGCACTGCGCCAGCACATCGTCGACCGCGTGCTCGACCGCATCGCCAGTCGCCTGCACCGCCATGGTGCCGGCAGCCTGCAGTTCGACACCGTTCCGTCGATGGAGTGCTACCTCAAGCGCACGATCCGCACCAACCTCATCGATGCGCGCCGTGCGAGCAAGCTCCGTGCCGAAGCGGCACCCATGATCGATGGCGATGGAGTGGCCACGCCCGTGGTCGAACTACTCGCCGACCCGCAAGCCCGCGCAGCGGGCGCCGACATGATCGATCCGGCGCATCACGCCGTGCTGGTCCGCGTCCTTACGCAAGGCGTCGACTCGCTCTCGTCTGATGCCCGTCAAGCACTGTCGCTCTCGCTTCAGGGGTGCACCGCACCTGAGATCGGCGAGGCCATGGGCCGAACCGCGGACTCGGTGCGCCAGCTGCTGTCGCGCGGCATCCGCTCCCTGCGCACAGCAGTGACCGATGAACTTGAGGCCGCTGGGATCCCGCTCACCGACATCGGCTTCGCGCATCTGCAGCGGCTGGCTGAACTCACATCCGCCCATCTCGCGACCTGATGCGCGCCATCACGGCGTCCGACATCATCGCTCATGCCCCTCGGCGAGCATGCGTGCCGCGCGCGCGATCTCCTTGCGCCATGCCACCGGCTTGTTCAATCGCACCTTGCCGCCAAGCGCCTGCACTCGCCGCTGCACCTCGATCCGGCTGTTGGTCCGGAACCGTACCCGCACCGTCATCCCGGCTCCCTGTCCATGCACACTGACCTCTTGCTCAGGGTGCCAGAGCTCTCCGATGGCCAGCGTCAGGTCCACGGCGTCGTACTCCAGCTCGACCGCCTCAGTCGGCCCTTGCTGCACGAACCCGCCCACCGACACCTTCACGAGGTCGCGCAGCGACAGTCCATCGGATACGCGGAACGAGCCATCGAGAACCTTGACCGACATGATGCGCTGCATCGCCAGCGACCGAAGCACCGGTCGCTTGCGAAGTGACTCGCTCCATGCTGCCACCGAGCCCGACTCAACTTCGGCATCCCCGAAGTTGCCGACCTTGTGCACGAGCAGATAGGCGCCGCCGGGGCGGAGCACGATGCCCAGTGGCAGCACCACCTGCTGAAGATCGAGTTGTCGCTTGCTCGCGTTCAGGTACTCGACGACCATCGGCCTGCTTTCGCGCGCGGCCATCAACGCATCACGCCAGACCGCTGCCGCAACCGCGTTCCACGCCGATTGGCGCACCCTGAACTCATCGAGCGACCGACGAAGCGAACCCATTGAGTCGGCCCCGAGCCCCTCGTCATCATCGTCCCGGTCGATCCACTCTTCGGCCGCCCCCTCGCTGCGCACACCCGGTGCGAAGTCGGCGATGAAGAGCACCTTGTTCAAGCGGACGGCCTCGGCCATGGCCCCGCCATGCATGCCGTGCTTGGCAACGGTCTTCACGCGCTTGAGCTCCGCGCCGAAGAGCGCCTCCATCTCTTCGTGCCACGGCGTGCCGCGCAGCGCCCAACCGAGCTTGCGCAGCACGACCAGGAGTTGTTCTGGGATCTGCGACTCGAGCGTCCCGTCGCGCCGCGGCTTGACCATCGTCCAGCCCTTGCCACGCACCGACTTGACCTGGTCACCTTGGGCGCGCAGGTCGTTGAGGTACCGCACCAGCGTGCGTCGGCTCAGGCCAAGCTCGACTTGGAGTTCGGCTATCGAGCGGTGCTTGCCCAGGTCGCGGGCATCGAGGAGCGCCTTGCGCAGTGCCGAGAGCTTGTCCGTCTTGAGGGCCATCGCCCGAGGCTAGTGATCCCTCGCGCGACTGCAAGCCCTTCTCCCTAGTTGTTCGGTTCGACCCGTACCGGCCGCGCTCCTAGACTCCGATCGTGTCACGCGGCGACGTTCCATCCGTTCCGGACAACATGGTGGGCCGAGCCGTCCCCATCCTCCGTGCCGACTGGGAACGCCTGGCCCAGGACCGCGTCAGCCATTGGTGGCGCGCGTGCGAACAGGCGCTGGGCAAGCCGCTCGGTCCGGAACCAAGCGTCGAATTGAGCACCCGGCTGCGCACGACCGCCGGCCTGGCCATGCCCGCCCGTCGCCACATCAAACTCTCGTTCCACATGTTCCGGCACGAGGGACTGGAGCGCTTCGACAGCACCATCGCCCACGAGGTGGCGCACGTGGCGTGCGATCTGCACCACAGGCGGCCATGCCATCACGATCACCGGTGGCAGCGCCTCATGCGCCAGCTCGGGCTGCCGGCGGAGCGCTGTCATGACTACGACAGCGTGAAGCGCAAGCCGGGGACCGAGCTGGTCTGCCCCGGCTGTACGCGCAGGGTGCGACTCGGGCCGATCCAGTGGAAGCGCTTCACGCTGGCCCAGGCCCGGTTCCAGTGCACGGCCTGCAACACCGAGCTCGGCCGGTCGGCCGTCGATCCCATGGTGACCGGCTCTTCCAAGCAGGCCGAATACAGCAGCCTGCACGCGGCCACACAGCGCGCGCTGCAGCTTTGGAACACCTGGATCGACAGGGCAGCAGGGCTATAACTCATTTCCGGAGTGGGCGATGCCCGCGCTCTGGGCCAACTGGCTCCCGCCAACCAGACCCACGCGGTCCGATGAGGAGGAATTCCGGCACTTCGCTTTGGTCGCTCGCTCCTGAACCCGATGGTTGATCCGTCGGCTCGCTCAGGAGGCCCCCATGCACCGAATGCTGTCGCTCACCATCGCGTTGTCCTTGACCACGACTGCCGCCGCGCAGGATGGAGGTCTGTCTGGTCCCATCTGGGGCGAGGGACCGACCGAGACCGGGTCAGGTGGGAGCGCCGATGCAGGCACCGAGCCCAGCACGGCCCAGAAGGTCGCCAGCCCGAGTTCCGACAGCGGGGGCTCGACAGCCACCAAGATCAACGGCCGGACCTCCTCGTCAACCGCGCTCTTGGCGACCGACACCGTGGACCTCTATGAGATCCGCATCTCGTCACCGACTGCATTCGAGGTCAACACCAGCGGCTCGACGTTCGACACGGTGCTGTTCCTCTTCCGGAAGTCGATCAATGCGAACGGCGTCGCCGAGGCCTACCCGGTGGCGATGAACGACAACGCCGCCGTGGCCGGCAACACGAGCGGATACTCGCAGATCAAGAACACCGTCACGACCACCGGTGGCTCGTCCATCCCGAACCTGGCCGCCGGCACGTATTACCTCGGTGTCGCCAAGAGCGGTGCGGTACCGCTGCGCTGTGGGGTCGATCCGACCTATGGAGCGCTCTTCACCTACACCGCCGGGTCCACGCAACTCGTGCTCCCCAGCGCGAACCAGGGCAACCTGAAGCTCTGCGAGTGGAACCTCGCGGCCGCAGGCGGCGAGTACACGATCAATCTGGTGGGCGGCGTCACCGTGCAGCGGAGTTCGACGTGCGCGTCCGCGCCGGTGCTCGGCGAAGGAACGTACTCCTTCGGCAACGCCGGAACGGCCGATGACACGGAAGACCGCCGGATCGGGCTCTTCAACATCTGTGGGATCAGCGGCGGATGGCTCGCGAACCCGACGTGGTTCCGCGTGGCTCCGTGCAACGGCGAACTCACCGTGCGCATTTGCCCGACCAACACGGCCGCGAACATCTACGGCTTCGTGCTCTACCGAGGCTCCTGCGGCAACCTCGAGCCCATCGGCTGTGGTTCCTCGGCCTCAGGATGCGCCCGAGGCGCCGAGGGCACCTTCACAGTCGAGCAGTGCGACGACCTCTACGTGGCCTTCGGGCCACTCGCGTTCACCTCGCCTGCGAGCGTGGTCACCAGCCCGGGCGCCATTGTGATCCAGTGTGCCGACACCCCGGCCTGCCCGGCAACTGCCGATAT
>SYIB01000038.1 GCA_005798965.1 Planctomycetia bacterium | reverse complement strand
CTGCGCAGCGGCGGCCGCGTCGCCCAGGCGCTCCGCGACGACGGCACCTTCGACGTGATCGAGTTGGCGATCGATGCGGCAAGCGCAGACGAGCTCGCCGCACTGCAAGGCGATGTCGTTTTCCCCGTCCTGCACGGGCCATGGGGCGAGGGTGGACCGCTGCACGAGCTGCTCGAGGCCGCAGGGCGTCCGTTCGTCGGATGTGGCTCGAATGCGGCGCGCATCGCCATGGACAAGGCCGCCACCAAGACCATCGCGGCGCGTGCCGGCGTGCCAACACCGCGCGCCCGTGTGCTGCGCGCGGGCGACGAGCTCGACCTTGAGCCGCCGGTCGTCCTCAAGCCCAGCAACGATGGCTCAAGCGTCGACTTGTTCGTCTGCCACGATCGCGCCGCGGTCGACCGAGCCCTGGCCACCGCGTTCACCCGGCGCGAACTCATGCTGGCCGAGGAGTTCATCATCGGTCGCGAAATCACGGTCGGCTGGCTCAACGGCCGTGCGCTGCCGATCGTCGAGATCGTTCCCGCCGACGGGCTCTACGACTACGAAGCCAAGTACGTCCGCAAGGACACGCGCTACGTGCTCGACCCGGAGCTCCCGCCAGGCGTGGCCGAGCGTGCGCAGGCGGCGACCGTCGAGGTCTGCCGAGCCTTGGGCTGCCGGCACATCTCGCGAGTTGATTTCATGCTCGACGACCGAGGCCCCTGGATGCTCGAAGTCAACACCATGCCAGGCATGACCGACATGAGCCTGGTCCCGAAGGCCGCGGCACACGCTGGCCTGCCCTTCCCGGCGCTCTGCCGAACGCTGGTGGAGTGCGCGCTGGCCGATCGTTCGCGGCGGCCCTGAATTCTCGCCCGCACAGCCACGATTGGCCGATAGTCGCCTCCATGGCGCCACGCTCGTCCTCGTCCAAGGCACCCGAAGCATCGTGGCGGGCTACCGCCGAGCGCATCGCCGGCATCGGTGCATGGGTCGGCTGCGCCGCCGTCATCGTCATCCTGGCCACGGTGGTGCTCCCGCGCCTGCGCGGATCGGCCTACGGGTCAACATCGGCGCGGACCGCGATCCGCTTTCCCAACGCCCCCCGTTGGATGACGGCCGCCGAGATGAAGCCCATCGAAGATGCCGCGCAGTCGATCGTTGCCGCTGGCGGCGGACGGGACATGCTGCAGACCCTGCAGCGCTACCTGGAGTCGACCGGTTGGTTCGAGTCCGTGGAGCAGGTGCGACTGGTCGACGAGGACGGCATCGAGGTCCTTGCAACCTACGCCACCCCCACTGCACTCGTGGCTGATGGCAGCATCGATCACCTGTGCGACGCTCAAGGTCACCGCATGGCGCGCGACTATCGCGCGAAGGATGGCCCAACGCTTGTTCGCGTGCTCGGTGTGGGCGGGCCGACGCCAGCCGTGGCGGGCGCATGGAACGGCCCTGCGCTGAAGGATGCGCTCGACCTGCTCCAGACGATCGATGCACAGTCGTGGCGGGGCCAAGTTGCCGCCATCGGCGTGGCCCGTCACGCCAAGGATGGTTCTCTCGAACTGGTCACGACCGGTGGCAGCACGATCGTGTGGGGCCGCGCGCCATCGGCCGCATCGCCTGCAGAAGTGCCGACCGGCCAGAAGCTGGAGTACCTTTCGTTCCTGTATGCCAAGCACGGACGCATCGACCACGGCCACCCCACGAGCATCGACGTCCGGGTGGACTGCGCCAGCGCCCGCTGAACGCAACCGCACACCCCTGCCGCGCTGGCTCGTGCTTGCAGCCTTCTGCTGGCTCGCTGCATCGTGGGCGATCAGCACCGGCTTCATGACCCCATCCACGGCAACTCGTGCGAGCGTGGCCCACGCCGTGCAGGTCTTCACGCTCATGGTGGCCGCAGGCGTCGTGGTTGGCTGGCCGCTGGCACGCCTGAGCCTGCGCAGGCCCGAGTCCATCGTGCGAACCGTCGTGCTTGACGCGATCACGATCGTCGTACTCCTGCATGTCACGATCTTCCCGCTTCGGGCAATCTCGGGATGGAGCCGCGATCGTCTGCTCCTCCTGGATGGAAGCCTGCTGTCCGCGATCGCCATCGTGGCCAGCGTGCTGCTGGTCGGCTTGCGCACGGATCGAACCGTGCGGCGAGCGATGGCGGGCATGGCGATCGTGCTGCTTGCTGCCGGTCCCGAAGCCCCTTGGATCGCGCTTGGATTTCAAGCCCCGAGCGTGGCGCGCGCATTGCCCGGCGCGCTCTCGGTGGCCTGGTCACTGTCGGACCCGAGCCCGGGTCCGGTGAGTGCTGCCATGACGAGCGACACGCTGGCGACAGCCATCATTGCCGGGGCAGTGCTCTGCACGGCGCTGGCTTGGTCGCGTCGAGCCGTCACGCTTGCATGACATGGCTGATCGGGCTACCTTTTCGCCATGGAACTCGTGACGCGGGCTGACAAAGAGCGCCTTGAGGCGCAACTCTCGGCGCTTCGGGCGCTCGATAGGCAGCTCGTGGAGCGCATTGCCGAGGCACGCGCCCAGGGCGACCTGCGCGAGAACGCCGACTACCACGCTTCGCGCGAGGACAAGTCGATCAACGACGCCAAGATCCGCGAACTCGAGGCCCGCCTGACCGGCGTGCAAGTGGTGGACCAGTCGGAGATGCCCAGCGATATGGTGTTCCTCGGTGCCGAGATCACCATCCGGGACGAGACCTCTGGATCCGAGGACCGCTACAAGATCGTGAGCAGCCTGACCGACGCGGACGACCTGCCGTACCGCGAGGTCACCTCCACCGGCCCGATGGGCCAAGCCCTCATGAAGGCACGCGTCGGCGACACCGTGCGCGTGAACCTGCCCAAGGGCGAGAAGCGGCTGACCATCATCGTCATCCACTGAATGAGTCGCGGCCCTACGGCCGCGAGCGTTGAGTCGCGGCCCTACGGCCGCGAGCGTTGAGTCGCGGCCCCCAAGCCGCGAGCGTTGAGTCGCGGCCCCCAAGCCAAGCGGCGCGCTTACGGTGCACCGCGATCAAGCACGATTCGCCGACCGGGCTCGGTGGTCGTGACCTGCTCGAACCCGTCGGGCCAGCGCACGGTGACCTTCACCGGGCCCTTTCCCGACACGCCCACGTGCGCCTCGGGCGAGAACGTCGACTGGAACGGTCCGCCGCCGGCAAGCCAGCGGCGCTGCGACAACCCACCCTGCTCCACGGTGATCATGGCCCCCACGGCTCGGTGGTTGCGCGATCCGGCGCGCGTGTCACGCAGGCTCACCACCAGCCAGTCCGCCTTGCCGTCATGATCATTGCGCAACACGCGCAGCGGACCATTGAGTTCGCCGATCACCGCATCCACATCGCCGTCGCCGTCAAGATCACCGAACACCGCCGTTCGATCACGATGCGGCGCGGCCAACCACGCAGCATCGCTGCGCAGCGGCGTGAAGCGGTTCCCCTTCCGCTCCAGCACAAGCCGGGGCTGCGCGTATTCGGAGTCGAAGGTCGCCTTGGTCGCATTGGGATAGACGTGGCCGTTGACCGTGAAGAGGTCCTCGTCACCATCGTGGTCCAAGTCCGCCAGGACCGAGGCCCAGCCGCAGAGCGAGCGCGACGGCGCGCCCGTGCCGAACTGGCTCGAGCGGTCATCCCAGAAGCCATCGGGGCGATTGAGGTAGAGCGTGTTCGTGTCGCTCGAGAACACCGTGGTGTGCAGGTCGGGCCGGCCGTTGCCATCCACATCGCCCAGCGCAACGCCCATGGTGGCCTGCTCGATGCCTTCGAGGTTGGTGCTGCAGCCCAGGCGACGTGCTCGCTCAGCGAACCGGAATCCGCCCTCGTTCACGAACAGGTGATTGCCGCTCGAGTCGTTGCCCACGAAGAGATCCACGAGCCCGTCGCCGGTGAAGTCGCACGCGATCACGTTGAGTCCGAACCCGGGTGCCACCGCACCCACGCCACTCGCCTCGGTCACGTCGGTGAACCGGTCCCCATCGTTGCGCAGCACGACATCACGAAGCGGCGCCAAGCCCTTGGGACCGTTGATGACCGGCTGCCCCTTGAACATCGCCGGTGCCAAAGGCTTGGCGGGGTCGTAGTCGACATAGCGCGCGACATACAGGTCAAGGTCCGAGTCGCCATCGAGATCCGCCAGAGCGCAGCCGGTGCTCCAGCCACCGGGACCGGCGGCACCCCACGCTGCGGTGGCGTCCACGAAGCGGCCGCCACCACGATTGAGCCAGAGGGCATTGCCCCCGAAGCCCGCGATGAACAGATCATCGCGACGGTCGCCGTCGACATCTCCGGCTGCCACACCAAACGACCAGCCACGATGCGCAAGGCCGCTCTGCTCGGTGATGTCCGTGAACTGGAGGCCGCCATCGTTGCGCCAGAGCCGTGCACCCGGCCCCTCGGTTGGGTCGGCCAGCGTGGCGCCATTGGGCATGAACAGATCCAGATCACCGTCGTCGTCGATGTCGATCAGCGCAAGCCCTCCGCCCTTCACTTCGAGGATCTGCGAACTTGGCATGACACCGCTGGTCATGGCGGCCTGGATGCCTGACGTCGCCGTGACCTCCGTGAACGCGATGGGCTTCCCCGTTGGAGCCTGCACGGACTGCACCCCAGCGGCCTGCTGCGGCAGGAACGCCTCGATCCATGCACCGTGCCATGCGCCGAGCGGCACCAGCAATGCGAAGCCTGCGAGGGCCGCATTGACGCTCATGGCTGCGCTCCCTTGGGTGCATCCACGACGCGCCCCATTCGTTCGCGCGCGTTGAGTTCTTCCACGCGCGCGCGGTCGGCCGCCTCGGCATCGCCAAGCCGGTCGTAGCAGCGTGCCACCTTCGCCCACACTTCGTAGTGATCAGGCCAGGCCCGCAAGGCCCGCCTGTAGAGGTCCACCGCATCCTGTGTGCGATCTGACCGCAGCGCAAGATCTCCTTGACGAGCCAGGATCTTGCCGCGATCACGACTGCGCGATTCCTCCGCGCGCTCCGCTTCGGACAAGCACGCCATCGCGCGCTCGAGTGCGGCCGCGGCGTCATCGACCTGGTCCTCATCGATCTCGACCAAGGCGATGCCGTACCACGAGTCCCCCGCCGTCGGAACTGTGGCGACATGCGACGTGAATGCCCCACGCGCGCCATCCAGATCGCCGGCGTAGTAGCGCGCCCAACCGAGGAAATGCGCGACATGCACGTGCTCAGGGAACTCTTGCACTCGTTGGGCGGCCTCGACCGCCGCGGCGCCTGCCAGCGCCTGCTCGAAGAACGGCACCGCATCGCTGTAGCGCTTTTGCTTGTGGAGGCTCAGGCCGAGCACGAACGCCGCGCGCGGCTGCTTCGGGTACGCAGCCACGAGGGCGCGTGCCACCGGCTCGGCCTGCTCAGGATGGTTGCGGGCGATGAGCTGCAGCGCCACTCGAGCTTGGTCATCACCCGGCGGCGGAGGCGGCACATCCGCGTTGGCGCGCTTCAGGGCTTCCTGCACCTCCGGCGGCAGCTCGGCTGCATCAACAGGGGTCCCAGCATCGGCGGAAGCCCCCGCCGAACCGCTGGATTGGGGGGCCTGCCCCTCCCCGCCAGTCTCCCCCTGGCCGCTGCAGCCCGAAAGGGCGACGAGAAGAACCAGTGGAAACGACCGCATCCACTCATGCTACGGAGCAAAAATCATCAAGGTCGTACCTGTTTTTGGCTCCCCGGGGGTCGAGGAATTTGCCCCCCCATGACCCCGGGGAATACTCTGCCAGAATCTTGAAGTGTCCTTTCATGCGTTATTGAAAGGAACGTCCCGGGGATCTACATTCTCCCGGGCGGGTGTGCCCCGTCGACGTCGTTGAACGATCAAGTGCCAGACGAGAGAAGGAACGATCAATGCGACGAATGATGCTGCCAGCGGTCACCCTGCTCACCATCGCACCACTCGCCAGTGCGCAGGTCTCGATCCAACCGAAGGCTGGGGCGCCACTCGTTGGACTCACCCCTGCACAGCTGGAACTTTTCTGGGCAGGTCAAGAGGCCTACTCGACGCCAGTCACGCTCGAGATGGGCCTTGGCCCGATCATGAACAAGAGCAACTGCGTGAGCTGCCACACCAACCCCATCGGTGGTTGGGGCAGCATCTCGGTGAACCACTTCGGCATGGACGACAAGGGTGAGTTCATGATGAGCCCCGGCGAGTCGCAGTCCCTGCTGCAGACGCTTGCGCTCTCACCGCTCTGCGCAGAAGTCGTCCCGCAGGACGCCACGATCTTCGTCCAGCGCGTCACCAACTCATCGATGGCGTTTGGTCTCATCGAGGCGATTCCCGATGCGGCGATCGCGGCGAACGCCGACGCCACCGATGCCAATGGCGACGGCATCTCGGGCCGCGTGCACTGGGTGCACCTGCTGGAGGATCCCACTGGTCCACTGCGTGCCGGCCGATTCGGGTGGAAGGCGCAAGTCGCCACCACACTGAGTTTCTCGGGCGACGCAGCTCGCAACGAGATGGGCATGACCAACGATCTCGAGCCGCTCGAAAATGCCCCGAACGGCAACACCGCGATACTGACGGAGTGCGACTCGGCAGCCGATCCCGAAGACACGCCGGACCTTGATGGATATCGCTTCATCGACCGCGTCACGCATTTCCAGCGCTATCTCGCGCAGCCGCCGCAGGCGCCCAAGAGCGGCATGACCGGCGAAACGGTCTTCAACGCCATCGGATGCAACGCCTGCCACGTGCGGGACTGGACGACGTCCAACTCGCCCTTGCTCGAAGACGCGATCCGCAACAAGGCCATCAAGCCGTACAGCGACTTTCTGATCCACAATATGGGCGGCCTCGGTGACGGTGTGCAGCAAGGCGATGCCGACGAGAGCGAGATGCGCACGCCGACCCTCTGGAACCTGCGCACGCGCGACCCGATGCTCCACAACGGTGCCGCCTCCGGCGGATCGTTCGGAACCCGCGTGACCAAGGCCATCGAATTGCACGGACCGTTCGGCGAGGGCGCCGCGAGCGCAGCCGCCTTCATGGCCCTGGGCGGCACGCAAAAGGCCCAACTCATCGCCTTCCTCGGCTCGCTCGGCAAGCTTGAGTTCGATCTGGAGCCGGACAATCAGGTCGACGCCTTCGACTTCATGCTCTTCCAGTCCTGCTACGCCGTGGGCGCCGCATCGCCCAACACCAACTGTGGCGTGGCCGACTTCAATCAGGACGGCGTGATCAACATGGTCGACGCCCAGGCCTTCATGCAGGCCTACGAAGGCGCTGAAGGCACCGGTGACTGCGACAACGACGGCCAGATGGACCTCATGGAGATCCTGCTCGGCGCCCCCGATGCCGACGGTGACCTCATCCCCGACGACTGCACCGGCTGCCAGGCTGACTTCGACGGTGACGGCCAACGCAACGGCGTCGATCTGGGCATCCTGCTTGCGGGCTGGGGCACCGCAGCCGCCGATGCCGACGGCGACGGCATGACCAACGGCGTCGACCTCGGCATCCTGCTCGCGGGCTGGGGTGCCTGCAACTGACGCAGCAGACCGAGCACGCCAGACCAGACCAACAGACCAGATCCACCAGGAGAAGACATGAAGACCGGTAGCATCGCTCTCGCCATCGCAGCCGCCGTCACCAGCACGGCCAACGCCCAGTGGGCCACATTCCAGAAGCAGACCTCGACCCGGATGGTCGCGAGTGCTTCGCTCATCGTGAATCCGAATCTTGAGCACGATTTCGCCATCGGCGACTTCGACAAGGACGGAGACCTCGATCTGGCGTGCATGCGCAAGTTCCCCGGCTCAGTCCAGGGCGGCTTCCGCGACATCCTCTTCATGAACGAGAGCGGCGTGCTCGTGGATCGCACCGTCCAGTTCGGCTCGGCTGCCGACGCCGCCGGTTCGCAGGGCATGCTCGACCCGGCCAACGACCGAGACGTCGAAGCCTTCGACGTGGACAAGGATGGCTGGCTCGACCTGATCACGGTGACCACGATGAGCGACCAGGTCAACGCCATGCTCGGCCAGCCGCGCGTGTACCGCAACCTCGGCAACAACGCGCAGGGCCAGTGGCAGGGCTTCCGTTTCGAAGACAACCGCATCCCCACCATGGTCAGCAAGTCCGGCGTGGCCTCGAACCCGCGTGCCTGCGATGCCGCGGTGGCTGACTACACCGGAGATGGCTACGTCGACATTTACTTCGTCGATTACGACACGCCCGAGACGGTCGGCCAGACCATTTGCTTCGACCTGAACTCCGATGGCGACACGGCCGATGTCGGCGAATGCCAGCAGTCCCCTGCCGAGGACGCTGCGAAGGACTACGACAACCGACTGCTCATCAACCAGGGTGCCGCGAACCCGGGCTTCTTCACCGATTCGGGAACGACGCGCATGACGGCTGCGCAGCTCGTGAGCGAGTTCGGCAACATGTGCGAGCCAGGCGACATCAACTTGGACGGCCGCCCTGACGTGGTGCGCGTGAACACCCTGACCGCTGGCCAGGACGTGGCGGTGTACTACCCCAACGTGGGCGGCACCTCGTTCACCAAGGATGTCGTGTATCCCGGCCTCGCCCCCTACGGCCTGGGCGTCGATGACCTGAACGGCGACGGCAAGCTCGACTTCATCGTGGCCGACGACGGACAGGACCGCTACTGCCTCAACGCCGGCAACGGCACCGATGGCCTGGCCAACTTCACCACCTACGTGATTTCTGGCAGCCCGTCCGAGTTCGGCAACACGATTTCGATCGCCGACCTCAACAACGATGGCCGCAAGGACGTCATCGTGACCGACGTCGACAGCGACCTTGGGCCGTTCTGCCCGAGCAGCGGCCGCACCACCAAGTTCTACCGGAACACCGGCACCGACAGCGCTCTGCTCGTGAACGAAGCAGGCACCGTGCCGTCGACGGAGCAGACCGGCTGGACCGATGCCGCGCTCATCGACATCAACGGCGACGGCTGGCGCGACATCGTGTCGGGGACCTGCGGCGGGATCAACGTCTACATGAACACGCCGCCGATCAACATGAGCTGGTCGATCGTGGGTGGAGCTCCCGCCACGGTTCCCCCCGGACAGGCAACCGCGCTGACCGCCAACGCGGCCATCGTCGGCGGCGGATCCATCATTTCGGGGAGCGCGAAGCTCTTCACGCGCATCAACAACGGCGCGTGGTCGGAGTCGGCGCTCCCGCCCGCGTCGGCCACGCAGTTCCTCGTGAACCTGCCGGCGCTCAACTGCGGCCAGAGCCTCGACTGGTACATCTCGGCGCAGCTCTCCAACACCGGCACGGCGACGTGGACCCTGCCAAGCGGTGGTGTCAACGGGCCGTTCGAGCTCGATCCTGTCTCGGGAACCGAACTGGTCTACTCGAGTGAGTTCGAAAACGGCACCGAGGGCTGGACGGTGGAGAACACCTCAGTCACGTTTGGTGCCTGGGAACTCGGCGATCCGATCGGCACCAACAGCGGCGCCACCCCGGTGCAGCCCGAGCTCGACAACTCGGCAAGCGGCGTGAACTGCTGGTTCACGGGTCAGGGCACCGCCGGCGGCACGGCAGGCGCGGGTGACCTCGACGGTGGCCCCACCGTGCTCGTCTCGCCGGTCTTCACGATCGGCGGCCAGGACGTGAGCATCTCGTACGCCCGTTGGTTCGCCTGCGTCGAGCCGACCGCCGCCGAGGTGGACTCGTTGACCGTCGACGTTCGAGTCGATGGCGGCGCGTGGCGCAACCTCGAGAGCTTCACCTCGAATACCGGGTTCTGGTCGGTCCGCGCCGGCAACCTGAGCTCGGCGTTGGCGCCGGGCAACACCCTCCAGATCCGCTTCGTCGCTCGCGACAACCCCAACAACTCCACGACCGAGGCGGCGATCGACTCGATCCGCATCGAGCGCGTGGTCTGCACGCAGGCTCCGGCCTGCTCGGGTGACCTCGACGACAACGGCGCCGTCGATGGCGCCGACCTCGGCACGCTGCTCGGCCAGTGGGGCGGTGCGGGCTCGGCCGACCTTGACGGCAACGGCACGGTCGATGGCGCCGACCTCGGCGTCATGCTCGGCGCATGGGGCGCTTGCCCCTGAGCCTGACCCAACGGTGATCTCACTTGCGGCCCCGGCCTCGTGCCGGGGCCGTTTTCTTTGGCAGCCTCAGCGCTCCGACGCCGGGATCACGACGGTCCTTCCGGATCCCTCGACCACGATGCGCGACTCAGCCGCATCGCTGCCCGATGGCCACGTGACGGTGACGACGGTGCGCACCTGACCTTCGGGAAGCCCGATCGTGAAAGCGGGGTCGCACGCGCTCAGATAGCTGCGGGCGCCGCTGATGATGGTCGCGGCAGACGGGGCAGGCTCCTCCGCGATTGGTGCCACGGTCACCAATGCACCGATCCCCTGGGGATTGCGCGGCGGGCCCTCAAGCACAATGCGCAGCCATCGACCATGCACGGGCAGGTCGTTGCGCAGGAGCATCGGCGCGCCGCCAGCCTGCGTGAGCGCCAGATCAAGGTCGCCGTCACCATCGATGTCCGCGGTCGCCAAGCCGCGACCAACGACCGGCCGTGCCAGATCACCGATCATGCCAGCGGGCAGTTCGCGCAAGAGAGGACTCGCTGCCCCCTGCCCTGCATTCAGGAAGAGCTGGCCACGCTGGCGCCAGGCCTGGCTTGGCTGCACCTTTGCGATGCGTTCCTCGATGTGGCCGTTGGCCTGGACGAGATCGGCGTCGCCATCGAGGTCCATGTCGGCCATCACGAGGCCGAAGGTCAGGAACGCGCGTGACGCAGGG
>SYIB01000309.1 GCA_005798965.1 Planctomycetia bacterium | reverse complement strand
CGGATGCTGGCGCACGACATGCACCTGAACGATGCGCTCATCGTGCTCGAGGACCACGCTGCACTCGCCTCCATCGCCGCCCGCGCGGCCATTGCCGTGGCCGCTCCGCCCATCGCTGGTCGGTGCGCGCACGCCACGCAGGTCGATGTCCCGGAATGCCTCGCGCCCTTCGCAGCGGCCGGCACGGCATGCCTGGCGCCGACCGGATCCACGGCCGTATCGTGGCTGATCACGCCGCAGGAATACGGAGTCAACGAACTCGCGCTGTGCCTTGCCCGCCTGCTTGGCTCCCGGGGTGAACTGGCTTCTGCGGGCGCGCGGGCCCTTGCCGCTGCTGCGGCGCTTCGCGAGCGCTTGGTCACCGCGTGATCCGAGCCTCTCAGGCAGCGAGAAATGCTTCGACTGCGCCGCGATAGAGCCAGGACAGCCGTTCAGCATCCAGGCCGATCCCGTGAATCCCGGGTGCATCGAGCGGACCGTGCCTGATGGGATCGACCATCGCCAGGTCCGGGTCGCTGATGGGGCTCGGGCCGCTCCAGCAGGTTTCCCAGAAGGACCGAAGTGTCCAGTAGCGGCTGGCATAGAGCTCGAAGGCTTCGCGCTCGTCGCTGGCCTTGGCCGCCATTTCCGTCTTGCCGTCCATGGCGATCAAGTGGTCATCGCTGGTCACGGTGTCGCTGCCGAACATGATGCGGGAGCGGTGTCGATCGAGGAACGCGATGAGTTCGTCGCGCGGGTGTTGCGACAGCTCGCGCACCATCCACTTTGTTGCGCTGGTGTCGAGCCAGAGGTTGGCGTGGCGCAAGAGCAGGGCATCGAGGAACTCGATGTCCTCGGGCCAGCCGCCCATGTGCGCCACCAGCGTGGGCACGCGCCAGCGCTCGAGCATGGCCTCGAGCGGCTCGTAGTGCGAGCGCTTGGTGCCGTAGATCGCACTGTCCCGGTAGCGCGTGGCGAACCAGGTGTCGGGGTCGGCACAGTGCACCATGAATCGCATGCCGAGCGATGCCGCGAGGTCGGCGGCATCCACGCGTGCCGGAGCGCCAAGGCCCAGCGAACCAGGGCTGCCAGCCTCGATCGCGATGTCCGTCGCACGCGGTGCGGCCCAGAACTTGACGGTTCGCACGCCTTCGCGGTGGAACGAGCGGATCCGGTCGAGATACCCGGTGGTGTGCGCGTGCAGCCGATCCGGGTCGGCGAAGTTGGGCACGGCGATGAACTCGATGCGATCACCGAACACGGCTCGGATCGAGTCGAGCTGTTCGAGATGCGTCATGGAGTGCAGGCGCTCGATCCCGTACAGATCGCAGCAATCTCTCAGCAGCAGGGCCGCACGGGTGCCATTCACATGGAGGTGGGCGTCGATGATGGGGACGCTGGGCGCCCCAAGCGCGGATGCCTCGGCTCGGTAGTCGAGCCCGAATCGGTTCGATGCCCCGCGAAAGAGACCAGTGGCAGAGGAGCCCACGCGCATGGACACGATCCTAGGCGGTGCATCGCACGCAGCAGGCGGTGGTCGCCAGACACCGTGGCACCAGGCTCAGCGCTTGCGGTTGGTTGACCCGGTCGAGGTGCGCGCGCCACCACGCTCCGGGGCCTTCTTCGCGACGGGTCGAATGCGCCGGGGTGCGGCCTTGGGCGTGGCGCTGCGGCGCAAGGGCGCGCTCGGGACGGGTTCAAGCGTGGTCGTGGCCGGCAGGTGGCGCGTACGGAAGGCGGGCTTCTCCGGTGCCTCGACGGGGCCGGCACAGAGGCACGAGCTCGGAGCATGCATGACTTGGGCGTGATGCACCATGCCGACATAGACCTCGAAGTCCGCGTCGATGTCGAGGTGTCGTACGAGTTCGCAGTCGAAGAAGGCGTGCGCGCGCTCGGGGACCACGCCGCGGCTCGGTGCCGTGCGGTGAGGGATGCCCATGAAGGGATCACCGCCGTGATCGGGCGCGCGCGCGAACATGCGGCGGAGCAAAGCGTCTTCCTTGGGCAGCACGCTCAGCGTGAAGTTTCGACTGTCGCGGATCAGCGGGCTGATGATCTGCCCCTTCTCGAGCGCCACCATGACCATGGGCGGGTGCATCGCGCACTGCTGCACGCAACGCACGATGACGCCAGTACGGATCTCGCCAAACGTGGCGGTCAGCAGCATGGCGGCGTTGGGGATCAGGGCCAGAGCAGGGTCGGCGAGGGGACGTGAGAGCGGGGGGCGGTCGGTCAGCATGCAATCTCCCGTGGCAATTCAACGGGCCGGACGGCCGATTGTGACCTAAACAACTCCAACATCAAGACTTATGTTCTGCAAAGCCCGGAGATTATGGTTCAGGTGGGGCCGACTTGAAAAAAATTGTCGCAGTGTGTTGCATGGTGGGGCCAAGTGTTGTACAGTGGGGCTTGAGGTCACTTGAGTGCTTTTCACGTCCACCTACATCCACGGCCTCGACGCGAAGCGTCGTCTGGCCATTCCCGCCCAGTGGCGGGCGCGTTTGGACCCCACGGTCCATGGCGCGCGGATCATGGTGTCACCGGGCTCGGGTGGCCGGCTTTGCCTGTGGACCGAGAGGGAATTTCAACTGCAGGCAGAGCCGTTCAGGTCGGGGTTGGTGAACGATGCCCAGGCTGCCAAGCGGGCGGCGCTGCTCTTCAGCAACAGCGATGCGCTGGAGGTCGATACCGCCGGCCGCATTCGCATCCCGGATCGGTTGCTCGACCTGTTCAAGCTCGAGGACAAGGTCGTCCTGCTGGGAGTCGGCAACCACATCGAACTCATCAGCGCCTCGCAGTATCGCGAGCCGACCTTGGAGGACATCACGGGCATGCAGTGAGCGCACCGCGCGCGCTGCGGCTCGAACGAACGCACCAGGATGGTGCAGTGGGTGCAGGGAACGCACCCAATCGGGGCACAGGGACGGTGCCTTGACACGCTGGAACCCGACTGCACGGACGCAGCCTGTTCCAGAATCAGATCGAGCCATGGATGGCTCGGGTCACAGCCAAGGATGGCGGTGGCGGCCTCAGGGATGAGGCGAGTTGGGCGAAAGCCCGTTTCCGTCGATGCCCCTGCACCTCACAAGGGTGCAGGGGCATTTTTATCGACGCACAAAGATAACCTGCTGCCGGAACTCGACTTTTGTTCATCTCAGGTGCGGGGAATCCCGAATGAGGGGGGTACCCTGAAATGGTCCGGGTGTGTTGCCCGGGTCAGCCACCGCACGGTGCGAACGGATGCGCGCGGTGGCCAGTCTGGGCAGGAGGTCCGCAGTGCTGGTCATTACCCGTCACGTTGGCGAAGAAGTCATCATCGGAAATCCCGCAGCTCCGCTCGGGACGATCCGGATCGCCGCAATCAAGGGTGATCGCGTCCGCATTGCTTTCGACTTCCCTCGAGAGATGCCAGTCCACCGCAGCGAGGTGGCCAAGGAGATCCTCGAGGAGCAGCAGCAGCGCCGTACCGACATTGCGGGTCGCATCAACGAAGACGGCACGGCTGGCGCGTGATGCCGCCGCGGCGGCCCTTCGTGAGCCGCACGCGATCGTCCCGCTCCCCGCGGGTTCAACAGTCAATTCAACGACTCGACCGAGACGATCTCAGGGATCCGCTCCCTGAGCAGCCGCTCGAGACCGCCCCGCAAGGTCATGGATTTGCTCGGGCAGGTGACGCAGGCTCCCAGGAAGCGCAGCACGACTTGGCCTCGGTCTGAGCTCACCAGCTCCACGTCGCCACCGTCGTCGCGAATGCCCGGGCGGACCAGATCCAACACCGCCCGGACTCGTTCCTCGAGGGGTTCATCGTGCTGTGCCTTGGCGTCGCGGGCCATGCCGAAAGTGTAGTCCGGCGCTGAACTCGTACACTAGAGCCGATGCGCACGGCCGCGCCGATCGTTCTTGCTCTTCTCCTCGCAGCCTGTGCTTCGGGCCCGATCAGCGACCCGCAGGGTGTGCTGGCCACGCCTGATGCGCTGCCCACCCAGCACATCCGCGCGATGGTGCAGCTCGATGCTGCGCCAACGCCTGAGTACATCCGGCAGCTCAAGTCGATCGTGGTCTCCACGGGATATGTGCAGCAGATCCGCGAGGAGGCATTCGATCGGCTCTATCGCCTCGATCAGCCCGCGCTCGAAGAGGCCATCGAGGTCAATCTGGCGCGCATGACGGCGCTCGAGTGGCGGCGCACGCTCTGCCAGCGCATCGCGGAACTGCGCTGGAACGCACTCGTGCCCGCGCTCATCCGCGCGTGGGCGACCCCGGTGCCCGGCTGGGACGACAAGCCGAAGGAGCGGCCCGAGCGTCTGGCGCTGGTGGCGATGTACGGCGAGGAGGGGATCGTTCCTGAACTCTTCAGAACCATGAATGATCCGGTGGTGCGCCAGCAGGAGAACCTGCGGATGCGCTGCTGGGAGCTGCTCGTGGCCCAAGGTCAGGAGGAGCGACTGCTGGCGGAACTCCGCGCGGCAGAACCCGCCAAGGGCGATGCGCTCATGCGCGAACTCAGGGGTGGCGTCCTCGACCTGGGCATCATGCCGCGCAACAAGGAGGAGATCCTGTGGATGCGCGCGCTCGTGCAGCCGTCGCGAGCCGCTTTCCTGTCGCGAGCGAAGACGGCGTTGGCGAGGCTCCCCGACGCCACGCGCCGCTCGCTCGAGGTGCGGGAGGTGCCCGTGGCGATGGCGGTGGCGGAAGGCTGGCCCGAGCTTGCCGGGCGAAGCAAGGAGGAGCTCTTCGAGCAGGTCCGTGCCACGATCAAGCCAAGCCGGCACTCCCCGAATTTCGACGGCTTTGAGGGCAAGTTCAGCGAGACTCTGTATGACCAGCGCGATCGGCTCACCTGGGGCGACTGCGCGCTCATTCTCGTGCTGCACCGGGCATTCGAGTCGCCGAACTTGCGAACGCACCTCTTCGAGATGGGCGACCGCGATGTGAACGACCGCGGCACGGAGTACGGTGGGATTCTGCGGCTCGACGATCAGGGGCGGATCGAGGCCGTCGAGTTCACGCCTCGCGTGCGTGGCAGCGACGTACGTTTCGAGGCCAGCAAGGAGATGTTCGAGGCCGGCTACACCGCGCTCTCACACTTCCACTTCCACGCCCAGTCCTACGACAACGGCCGCTACGCAGGACCGCACATCGGGGACTTCACCTATGCCGACGCCACCGGCGTGACCGGCATCGTGCTCTGCTTCATCGACAGCGCCACGCTCAACGTGGACGTGTATCGGCGTGGCAGGGTGGTCATCGACATGGGCACGATCCGACGACCATGAGTGCGCTGCCGTTCACCAAGATGCACGGCCTCGGCAACGACTATGTCTACGTCGATGGCTTCGTGCATCAGGTGGACGATCCGGCATCCCTCGCGCGGCAGGTCAGTGATCGGCACCGGGGCATCGGCAGCGACGGGCTGATCCTCGTGATGCCGCCGGATCGAGGGGTCGATGCGCAGGTGCGCATGCGCATGTTCAACGCCGATGGCAGCGAGAGCGAGATGTGCGGCAATGGTGTTCGGTGCGTCTGCAAGTTCGCGATTGATCGTGGGCTGGCCTCGGCGAACCCACTGCGTGTCCAGACTGGTCGTGGCGTGCTCAGCCTGGCATGGATCGCAGGGGACGATGAGCTGGTCGAGTCGGTCCGCGTGGACATGGGTGCTCCCATCCTCGCCAGTGCACGGATCCCTGCCACGCTTGCGGGGCTCGATCCTGATGCTCAGGTTGTGGGGCATCGTGCGCTGGCAGGCATCCTCCGCGAGGCGGTCGGTGACGCGGCGTGGGGAGCGATGGAGCCCGTGGCCACCTTGGTGAGCATGGGCAATCCGCACCTGGTGCTGTGGTGTCCTGGCGTTGAGTCGATCGACCTCGCCCAGGTGGGTCCTGTGCTTGAACGTCATGCGGCGTTCCCGTCGCGCATCAATGTGCATGTCGTGCAGGTCATGGACCGCGGGAACGTGCGCATGCGCACCTGGGAGCGCGGCAGCGGCATCACGCAGGCGTGTGGTACCGGTGCGTGTGCGGTGGCCGTGGCTGGAGCGCTCGAGGGGCGCACTCGCGACTCGATCCGTGCTCAGTTGCCCGGTGGCACGTTGATCCTGGAGTGGGCTGGCGGTGAGTCGAGCGTGTTCATGACGGGGCCTGCGACGACGGCCTTTGAGGGCGTTTGGCAACCATCGTGCGTGGTGGCTCCGTCATGACGGATCCTGTGCGAACCCGTGACCGAGCCGTGATCGATGCGGTTCGGGCGCTGGAGCCCACCGCGCGCTTGCACTGGCGCGACTTGGTGGATCTTGAGTCGCCGTCCACGGACCTTGGTGCGCTGGCTCGCGCGCTGGCGTGGATTGAACGAGCGTTGGTGGACTTGGGTGCAACGATCGAGCGGGTCCCTGCACCGAGTGCCATGGACGGGATCGGGGCGCCCGACGGCACCAGCATTGGTGCGGGAGTCGTGGCTGCTCGCTGCGGTGCAGATGATCGGCGTCGCCTGTTGCTGTGCACCCATCTGGACACGGTGCATAGGCACTGGCCGGGGGT
>SYIB01000308.1 GCA_005798965.1 Planctomycetia bacterium | reverse complement strand
CGTGGATGAACTGCCCAAGACGGATCTGTCCGCAGGTCCGGCCAACGCGCGCGCCGTGGCGGCGCTGATCGCCACGGGCCACGTGCTCAGCGCCCACGACTGCAGCGAGGGTGGTGTGCTGGTCGCCGCTGCCGAGATGGCCTTCGCCGGTGACCTTGGCGTGGAACTCGATCTCTCGAGCGTGCTCGGCGTGCGCGATGCCTTCATCGCCGCGTTCAGCGAAACTCCGAGTCGGTATCTCCTTGAGATCGACCCTACGCGGCTCGATGCGGCCTTGGGTGCGTTGTCGGCAGCTGGGATCGTGCATGCCCGTGTTGGTACGACGACATCCGGTCGTGCCGTGCAGGCTGGCGGTTGCACCTGGCCACTCAGCGACCTGGCCGCAGCGTGGCGCAGTGGCGGAAAGGGATGGTGAAGAAGATGAAAGCACTCGTCATCACGGCGCCCGGCATCAACTGCGACCTCGAACTTGCGCAAGCCTTCGAGGCTGCCGGCGTCACGCCTGAGCCGGTGCTGCTCTCGGCCCTCGCGCGCGAGCCGTCGATCGTCGATCGCTTCGGCATGATCGGCCTGCCCGGCGGCTTCAGCTATGGTGATGACATCGCGGCCGGTCGCATCATGGCTGCGCTCATCCGTGAGCGCCTCTATCCGGCGCTGCGTGCGGCGATCGAGCGCCGCACGCCCATGATCTGCCCGTGCAACGGGTTTCAGATCGCGGTCCAGGCCGGCCTGCTGCCCGGCCCGGTTGGTGGAGCGTGGCCCACTGAGCCAGCGCTGGCGACCGTCGCACTCTCGAACAACGCCAGTGCTCGGTTTGAGGATCGCTGGACGCGCATGGAGATCCCGGCCGAGACCGTCTGCGTGTGGACCCGCGGCTTGGCGTGCGATGGCGAGGACACCATGCTGCCGTGTGCGCACGGCGAGGGCCGCTTCGTGACCACGGCCAGTGCCCTCGAGACGCTCGAATCCCGTGGCCAGGTCGCCATGCGTTACGCAGCGAGCGACAACTTCAATGGCTCGATGGGTGCGGTCGCGGGGCTCTGCGATGCCAGCGGGCTAGTGTTCGGTCTGATGCCGCACCCGGAGCGCTACACGCGCTTCACGCAGCATCCGTGGTGGACCCGTTTGCCGATCGCAATGCGCCGCACTGCACCCCTTGGGCTCCGCATGTTCCAGGCCGCCGTCGCGTGCGCTCGCGGCGAGGAGGTTGCACGATGACCACACATGGCTCCGTCCCGCCCCCGTATCACCCACCCTTAGGCAGCGTGCCGCCACCGGATGGCTTTGACCGCGACCGCGTGAGCCGCACCAAGGTCATCGCTGGCGTGCTGGGGATCCTGCTGGGGGGCTTCGGCATCCACAAGTTCGTGATTGGTGCCGTGGTGCCCGGGGTGATCATGCTCGTGGTCACGCTGCTGGGCACGTGTGCCTTCATCGGGCTCGGCTGGGCGCTCATCGGGCTGCCCTGCGGCCTCGCGCCGGGCGCGATGGGGGTCATCGGCTTTGTCGAGGGCATCCTGTATCTGACGAAGTCTGACGAGGACTTCAACCGCATCTACCTCGTCGGTAAGCGTGGTTGGTTCTGATTCCGTGGACGCCTGCCCTCGGCAGGCCATGGCCAGGTGGGGCCCGGTTGGTCCCAAGGAGCATCACATGCTGATCGCACTCATGTCGGTTCTGCCCTCGCTTGCCGCGTGCACCACCGTGCAGCAGGCGCCCAAGGAAGGCATCACCCTCACGGTCTATTCGAGCGCCGATCCGGCCGGCTTCGACCCGCAGCGATTCGTGGCCCAGCAGCGCATGGGAGCGGGGCCTGACTTCGCCTGGCAGGTTCCGGGTTTCGGTGTCGTGAAGAACGTGCGCCGCGTGCCGCTCAAGCAAGGGCGTGGCTCGATGTCGCTTGCCGACGTGGCGGCGTACATCGACCCCACCACGGTGAGCATCATCGACCTCACCGATCCGGCAACCGCCGTGCTCGACCAGCGTTTCGAGTTCGATCTCGTGAGCCCGGACAAGCTGCTGGAGAAATACATCGATCGCCCCATCACGGTGATGGACGAGCTCGCCGAGTACAGCGGCACGCTGCTCTCGGCGAGCGGCGGCCGGCTCGTGATCCGGACCAAGGACGGCATCGAGATCATTCCATCGGCGCAAGCGCGCGTGACGATGGGCGACCTGCCGCAGGGCTTGATGACGCGGCCCACGCTCTCGTGGACGCTCGATGCACCCAAGGGCGGCGAGCACCTGATGCGAACGGCCTACCAGACCGGCGGCCTGACCTGGCGATCCGACTACAACCTCGTGATCGATCCGTCGTTCACGAAGGCCGACCTCGGGGCGTGGGTCACGCTGCTCAACCTCAGCGGCCAGTCCTTCGACGATGCATCGCTCAAGCTCGTGGCCGGCAACGTGCAGCGCGTGCAGCCGCGCCAGCCCATGCGCATGGAGCGGGCGCAGGCCATGGCTGATGCCGGCGGTGCTGGTGGCGGCTTCGAGGAGAAGTCGTTCGCCGAGTACCACCTGTACACGCTGCCCCGGCCGGTCGACCTGCCGCAGAACGGCATGCAGCAGATCACGCTGTTCCCAACCGTGTCGGCCGTGCCGGTCGAGCGCGTGCTGGTATTCGACGGCACGGCGCCGTGGGCCGGCTGGTCCGTGGGCGAGCCGTACGTCGATGCGGGCGATCCCGGCGTGCAGAACCCGAAGGTTGCCGTGCTGGTGCGGCTCATGAACGACAAGGCTTCGGGCCTGGGCATCCCGCTCCCTGCGGGCAAGATCCGCGCGTCGATGATCGATGCCACGGATGGATCGCTTGAGTTCATCGGCGAGGATGTGATCGGACATACGCCGCGCGATGAGCGTGTGACGATCCGCATCGGCGAGAGCTTCGACGTGGTGGGCAGCCGCACACGGATCGACTTCACCATCGACCACGCCCGACGCACCATGAGCGAATCGGTGCGGATCGAGCTGCGCAACCGCAAGCAGGACGAGGCCGCCATCGTCACGGTGCGCGAGCGCCTCTACCGATGGGCGCAGTGGTCGATGACTGCCGAGTCGCAGCCCTCGACGAAGACGAGTGCGCAGGCCGTCGAGTGGACGGTGCCTGTCCCGGCCGGCGAGACGCGCGAAGTCACCTACACCGTCACCTATCAATGGTGAAACGACAACGGGCGCCGAGGCGCCCGTTGATCGTGGGTTGTTGTCATGCGCCACAGGGCGCTTGGATTCAGCCGAGCTTGGGCGCAGGCAGCGTTCCCGGGGCTGTGGCTGCAACGCTGAAGCTCACATGGTGCGTGGCCAGTACGACCTTGCCGTGCACCTTCTCGCGGCGAGCGCGCGCCTTGGACAGCACGCCCTCCACCGTGGCGAAGGCCTTCTGGATTGCCTTGACCTCGTCGGCCTCGAGCGATTCCCACGCGTTGCCGATGGCTGGCAGGTCGAACTTGGCCGCCATGGCCAGGTCGGCGGCGTGCTCGGTGATGAGCCCGGCGACGAGCTTGGCCATGCGCTGCTGTTCACGCGCCGACTTGGTCGGTGCGAACTTGATGGCATCGACATTGGCGAAGAAGATTGCCGCCACCGGACCGAGGCGGCCGGCACGACCAGCAGCCGGTTGCGGAACCATCTGGCCGATCAGGCCCGACTTCAGCAGCAGGCCGATGTGGTAGTACAGGCTTGGTGGACTGACGTCGAGCGCCCGTGCGATCTCGAGGACGGTGCAACCACCCGAGCCGCGGATGGTCTCGAGGAGCCGGAGGCGGAAGGGGGAACGAACGCAATGCCACGCGGAATTGCCCGAAAGGTCAATTGCCTG
>SYIB01000037.1 GCA_005798965.1 Planctomycetia bacterium | reverse complement strand
ATCGCAGCCGGGATGAACGCCGCTGTCAGGTTGCGCAGGAGCCGAAGCGCCTGCCGATGGTCGGCAGCCTTGCGCACGAGGCCGGTGACGGCGACGCACGCATGTGCCATGGCGCGCACCTTGCTCCAGTAGAGGCCCGCGACGGCGAGGATCGCTCCGCCCTGGATCACGATCGAGAAAGCATCGACGGCCCGCCGCTGCTCGTCGTCCGAACGCAGCCCGAGCCACTGTGCCGTCAGCAGCAGGTGACCCGTCGAACTCACCGGCAGGTACTCGGTGATGCCCTCGACGAGCCCAAGGATCACTGCATCGAACAGCGTCATCGGCGGTTCTCCTGTCCAAGCCATGGCATCATGGCGCGCACGGTACGCCCTGCGTCCTCGAGCGGCTTGGCCGCGGCCGCAGCTCGGCCCTCGCGCAGGCGCCTGCCGCCATGCTGCTGGTCTGCCATGAGCTCGGCGAAGAAGCTTCCATCGCGGACCCGCCCCAGGAGGGCCTGCATCGCTGCGCGCGTGCGTTCATCAACGACCACTGGTCCGGCTTCATCGATGCCGAAGGCGGCGGTTGGGGAGATGCGTTCGCGCATCCCGGCGATCCCATGCTCATAGACCAGGTCGGCGACCTGCTTGAGTTCGTGGATACATTCGATGTAGGCGATTTCCGGGGGGTACCCGGCCGACACGAGCGCGTCGTACGCGGCCTGCATCAAGTGCACCATGCCGCCGCAGAGCACGGTTTGCTCGCCGAAAAGGTCGGTCTCCGCCTCGACCGCCGCGGTCGACTCGATCACGCCGGAGCGGCCGCAGCCGATGCCCGCGGACCAGGCGAGCGCGAGGGCCCGCGTCCGCTCGGGATCTGCGCCGGGTGCGTGCACCGCAAGCAGCGCCGGAATCCCTTGGCCCATCATGAAGCGCATCCTCAGGGTGGCGCCTGGTCCCTTCGGTGCAACCATCACGATGCCGCGCTCAGGCGGCGCCGTCACCAAGCCGTAGCGAAGCGGCGCACCACAGACGAACCCTGCGACCGCTCCGGCGCGCATCGCCGGTTGCACGTCCCTCCACACGTCACCCGCGACGTGGTCGGGCACGCAGATCGCCACAAGCACAGCCTGTGCTGCGGCGTCGGCGGCATTGAACTGCTGGAAACCCTCATCGTGTGCCGCCTTGCGCGCTGCGGAACCGGCACGGCCACCGACGACGACATCGATCCCGCTGTCACGCAGGTTCATCGCGTGGGCGCGGCCTTGGTTGCCGAAGCCGATGATGGCCACGGTCTGGCCACACAGCGGTTCCAGCCACAGTCCAGCGGAATCCTGCAGAACTTGGCAGTCGGAGCGACCCATGGCAGCCCACGGAACATAGCCGTCGGGCCACGATTTGGTTGGAAGCGGGGGAAACCGTGGCAAGATCAGTTGGGGTTGGGCGTTTCAGTGCCTGAACCCTTCAAGCCCGCTGCCCACCTCAACCGATAACGACCCCATGACCGCTCTTGCCGAACAACGCACTTCCGAACGCTACGGGGTCCACGCCCCGTACACGGCTGTTCGCGTCGAGACTCGCAGCGGCGCTGGGGTTCCGCTCGAGGGCCACGCCTACAACATCTCGGCCACGGGGCTGAGGTTCGAACTCGACGAGGGCTTGACGGTGGGTGAGCCCCTGAGCCTCGAACTGCTGCTCCCCGGTGCCGGTGGATGGGTGCGCCTTGCAGGCCGGGTCGTTCGGCTCTTCGACGAGGTTGATGACCCGGGACCGCGTCGCATGGCCCTGCACATCGACTCGTTCAAGGATGACGTGCATCGCGATCGGCTCCTCGGTCACCTCGACCGCGGCTACCTGATGATGGCCTGATCCGTCGGCGGGCGCCCCATGCCATCCAAGCGATCGTCGACAGCGTCCACTTTGGGCAAGGTGTCCGCGGGCAAGAGGTCCACGAGCAACGGGTCCGCGGGCAAGGGGTCCGTTCCTGCCAAGAAGGCCTTGCGAAAGCCTGCGGCAAAGGCCGCGGCCAAGCCCGCATCCAAGGCAGTGACCACACGACAGCGCGCAGCTGCCACCGGTCGGGCTTCCGGCTCAGGCTCCTCGAAGCATGACGAGCGCTTCGACCTGATCGGCCACGCCTTCGCCGATGTTGCCCTGATGCAGCTCGCGCTCACGCACGCGTCAGTGAGCGACACGCGCATGGTGAGCAACGAAAGGCTCGAGTTCCTCGGTGATGCCGTGCTCGGTCAAGTCATCTGCGAACACCTGTACCAGCGCTATCCCGATCGCCTCGAGGGGGATCTGACCAAGCTCAAGTCGTACCTCGTCAGCCGCGAGATGTGCGCACAGCTGGTGCGTGAAGCAGGTTTCCATCGGATGATGTCCATCGGCAAGGGCATGATCAGCGTGGACCAGCTCCCCAAGAGCGTGCTGGCGGGGCTTTTCGAGAGCCTGGTCGGTGCGATCTATCTCGATGGCGGCAGCGAGGCTGCGCGCGCCTTCGTGCTGCGCCACATGGAGCCGCACATCGAGCGCACGCTGCAACTTGGCCATCAGGAGAATTACAAGAGCGTGCTGCAGCAGTTGGCACAGCAGTCTGGCCTGGGCTCGCCGATCTACTCGGTCATGGACGAGCGCGGACCCGATCATGAGAAGAACTTCGAGATCAGGGCGCAGATCGGCGATCGCGCCTTCGCGAGCTGCTGGGGCATGAGCAAGAAGTCGGCGGAGCAAGGCGCTGCGCTGCATGCGCTGCGCGAACTGGGCTTCGTCATCGACGGGCCGACGGGCCCGCAGGTCCAGGTGCCTCAGCCGATCGTCGACACGATGCCCTGAGCGATCTCGCTCGGATGGCTCGTGCCAGTGGCCACGGTCACATCGGCCAGACGTTCGAAGAGCGGCCAGCGGCGTTCGCGGATCGCTGCAAGTTCCTGATCGGGGGCAGCACCCGTCAGGCTCGGCCGGGTTCCTGGCGATTGACGGATCCGCTGCGCCAGCACGTCGTCGGGGGCGTCGAGCAGGATGACCTTCCAGCCGTCGGTGCGTGCGCGTTCAAGCAGCTCCACGGCGCCTGGAGCGGTCGGAGTTCCGCCTCCGAGGGCGATCACCGTGTGTAAAGCGGTGCGGAGTGCATCGGCGAGGGCGGCGGCTTCGAGCGTACGGAAGGCCGGCTCCCCGAGCGAGATGAACGCATCGTGTGCCGAGCACGAGCCCGCGGCAGCGGACACGGCATCGTCAAGATCGAGGAACGTGCCGCCTGACAGGCGAGCGATCTGCCGCCCAACCGACGACTTGCCGGTGGCTCGAAGACCGATCAGGATGAAGCGATGCATGCGAGCGTGCGGCGCGGTGCGCCAAGCATGCGGGCAGGGAGGCGAGCGCTCAGCGCACGCGGATGGCGCGGCCCAGGCGACGCTTGCGGTTGATGATCTTGCGGCCCTTGCGCGTGCTCATGCGGCTGCGGAAACCGACCGAGCGGACCTTCTTCGTACGGCTGACCTTGTGGGGATAGTGCATGGCGATCTCGGTGGTTGGCCCAACAGGGCGAGCCACGAAGGCTAGCGGGGCTTCTGGCAGAGGGCAAGAGGTTCGACCCGTCCGGACTTCAGTTATCAGCGAGCCTTCGATCGGCCTCGACGGCTGCGGCCCGGTGCGGCGCGATCAGGCGGTGGCGTGCCGTGACAGCTGACCCTCGACGAGGAAGATCACCTCGGTGGCCACCGACGCGGCCAGGTCCGCAATGCGCTCGAAGCGCTGCGCCATGGCCATGATCTCGAGATCGGCCTCCACCCATTCGGGGTGCGCCGGCATCTGCTGGCGGGCCCAGAGCAGGATCGCCTTGTTGATGTCATCCACGCGCCGGTCGCTGTTGCGGACGTGCCGTCCGAGCGTCGCATCCTCGTTGCCCAGGGCAACGAGCACGTCGGTGAGCATGGTGCGCGCGGCGAAGGCAATGTCGATCAGGTCACCCGGCAGTTCGTCGTGCTCGATCTCCGCGAGCCTGAGGATGCGCTTGGAGATCCCGCGCGCCATGTCGGCCATGCGCTCGAAGTCGGTGTTGATGCGCATGACCGCGAGCACGAGGCGGAGGTCGCCGGCCACGGGGTGGGCGAGTGCGAGCAGGCGCATGGCGTGCTCCTCGATCAGCGTCTCCATGCGGTCGATCTCGTCGTCGCCCTCGCGTACTTCGTGGGCTGCATCGAGATCATGCTCGACCAACGCATCGATCACGCGTGTCAGGCGGCGCTCGACCATGGCGCCCATGGTGAGCAGGTCGCGTCGGAGGCTCGTGAGTTCGCTCTGGAGTTCGATCGGCATGGGGTCCCTCTTGAAATCAGCAGAAGCGACCGGTGACGTAGTCCTCGGTCTGCTTGGACTTGGGGTTGGTGAACAGGGTCTCGGTCTGGCCTGCCTCGATCAGCGAACCTTCGTAGAAGAAGGCTGTTTGGTCGCTGATGCGCGAGGCCTGCTGCACGTTGTGGGTCACGATCACGATGGTGTACGACGAGCGCAACTGGCGGATCAGGTCCTCGACGCTCGCGGTCGACTTGGGAT
>SYIB01000307.1 GCA_005798965.1 Planctomycetia bacterium | reverse complement strand
GAGGGCGCTACGGCATTGAAAAGGCAGGGCGGCAGGGCGTTGCTCACAAAGGTTTCGCCGGTGGCCGCAGCCTTGATCGCCATCAGCGGATCGATGCGCGAGGGGAGGCATTGGGTTCCGCCCCAACCTGGGCAGATGCCAAGCCCGGCTTCGGGGAGGCCCACGCGATATGGCTTGCTGCCCTCAGCCTGCGCGACACCGATCAAGCCGTCGCAATGCATGGCGATCTCAAGACCCCCACCGAGGGCGGCCTTTCCGATGATTGCCGCACTTGGGCAGGGCAGGGCCGCGATGCGCCAAAACGCGTCGGCGGCACGCTTGAGATAACCATGTAGGGCGCCGTCGTCCATCGCATCGATCTCGGCCAAGTCGGCTCCAGCCACGAAGACGCGCTCTGATGAACTCTCGAGGATGAATCCGCTGAGATTATGTATCGATTCGACGCGATCCATCGCGGTATGGATCTGATCAATCAACCATGCATCAAGCACAACGACACCGCCTCGTGGCTTGTCTGGGTTGATCTGCAGCGAAAGTAAGGCGATTCCGTCGCCAATTTCGGTGATTTTCAGAGCAGATGTCGACATGATTGATACTCCTTGATGGTCAATGTGTCTTCGTGAACGATCGTGAGGTGATCGCGCATCGATCAATCGTGATCTTTGACCGAGGATCGAATCACGTTCCCCACAACTTGGCCAGGCGCTCTTGGGCTTCACCGCCCTGGATGATCCGGGCACTGATCTCCGCTGCCTCGCGAATGGCGGCGTCATCGTTCGACCCATCAAGAACCGATAACCATCTCTTTGTCTCGCGGATGGCAAGGGATCCACCCTTGGCTAAACCGGTCGCCAGCGCCATGGTGGCCGCCTCAAGTTGATCCAGCGGAACACAGTGGCTCGCGATGCCCTTGGCGTGCCCCTCAGCACCGCTCATGGTTCCGCCGAGCAGCAGCATGGCGCGCGCGGGACCGGCCCCGATTTTCTTCACAAGCCAAGGTGCCACCACCGCCGGGCAGATCCCCAGGTCGACCTCGGGGTAGCCGACCTTGGCCTCGGGGTGGGTGACACCGAAGTCGCACACCACCATCAAGCCGCACCCGCCGCCGATTGCGGCGCCCTGCACCTTTGCGATCGTGGGCATCGGCAGCTTGCGGATCGCGAGGCTCGTCTCGGCGAGCGCCCGCAGCATGTCGCCCATCGCCACGGGATCGGTCGCCACGGCCTTCAGGTCCATGCCCGCACAGAAGCTCTTGCCGTCGCCCTCGAGGATGACCACGCGCACATCCGCACGCGACTGCAGCGCTTCGATCGTCGAACGCAGGTGCGTAATGAGATCCTTGGACAGCGCGTTGCGCGCTTCGGGGCGGCGCATGCAGACGCGGGCGATGCCGTCGGTGACGTTGAGCGAGACAGGGGTGGACATGGGCAGAAGCGTAGCCGCGGCCGTGCAATCAGCGGCGATGCAGGAAGTAACCGCACTCCGGGCATCGGTCGCTGAAGCCTGCGCGGTCGATGATGTGGCCGCAGCCGGGACAGAGCCCCTGATCGGCGCGCCCCGTTTCGATGCGCGCACGGCGGCGCCACAGGAACAGCTGGACCGAGCGCACCGTGAGCGCACCGAGCCAGCACACGACGAACGTCACGGGCCAGGCCACCAGCGTGATCGTCAGCAGCCCCCATGGCGAGAGCCATTCGATGAGCAGGTGGCCGGTGATCGCCAGAACGGGAGCGATGGCCAGGGAGCGCCACATCCACGCCAGCACCACGCTCTGCCAGTGGCTGCGCTGCATGGGCGCTGCGTGATGCTGCAGGTCATCGCGCCAGCGGCGCCACCGGCGGCCCAGCTGCCACCATTCGATCCGGGGACGATGCACGAGCTTCGGGTCCATCAGGTTCGTTCCGACAGGGTCATGGCCATTCGTACCGTCCGCGCATCAGTACCTCGATTCATCGCGGTTTCTGCATGGCGGCCCAGGTCTCCGCCAGCATGGCGCGCGATTCATCGCTCGAACCTGTGGCCATGCTGGCCGCGAGCGTGGCGTCGAGTGCGGCCACGTCGCAGGAGCCGTCGTGCGCATTCATCCAGCGCTTGATGCTGGCCATGGCCTGCGGCCCCTTCGCGAGAAGCTGACGCGACACAGCCAAGGCGCGGTCATCAAGGGCTGTTGGATCGTCAACGATCTCGTGCACCAGGCCCAGCGCGCGCGCTGCAGCCGCATCGAGCGGTTCGGGTGCCAGCGCAACCGTGCGGGCGCCGCCACCGGTGTGACTGCGCAGCGTGGGCAAGGTGATCGCGGGGCTCAATCCGATGCGGTGCACGGGATACGCAAAGCGAGCGCCCGGGCCCGCGATCACGACATCGCACGCGGTGACGAGCGCGCAGCCGCCAGCGAGCGCCGGTCCCTGCACAGCCACGACCACCGGGCAGGGCAGAGAACGCAGCGAGCGCACCGCAGCGGAGAGCCGTTGCAGGAAGGTTCCCATCATGGACGCGTCGGTCACGCAGGCGCCGAGGTCAAAACCGCTGCAGAATGCGCGCCCCGTCGCGGCGACCAGCACGCAAGATGCAGCAGGTCGGGCCAACACGGCAGCGGTCACGGCACCGAGTGCTGCATCGAGCTCATCGAACATCGCCCGGCTGAGTGCATTGCGACGGGCATCGTCCCGAAGGGTGATCCTGTGCAGCGCTCCATCGTCGACCACGTCATGGCTGATGAGTCGATCCATGCTCGTATTGAACCCGATGGAGGTTGCGCGTGCAGATGCGCGGGTAGGCTGCGGCGATGCCCGAACGGGATGACGAGCGCACGACCGAACCCACGACCGGCAGACCGGACGAGGATCGTGTCGAGCTCGAGGCCCCGGGTGAGCCGAGTGCCGAAGACCGCCGCGTGGAGGAGCTCATGCAGCACTCCATCGACGTGCCGGAACTTGCCGATGCGGTCGAGGCGCAGGAACCCGCGGACGCCGCCGTCACGCTCGAATCGCTGCGCGAGAACGAGGCGGTCGAGGTCCTCGCGGAGATGGACGTCGATGCCGCTGCCGAGGCACTCGCTTACATGCAGACACCGCTTGCGGTGAGCATGCTTCGGGACCTGATCGACGACGAGCCCACGCTGGCGGGCAAGTTCCTCGAGGAGATGGCCCCCGACGACGCGACCGACCTCTTGCAGGCCCTGCCGGTGCGCGACCGCGAGCGCTTGCTGGCGAGCATGGCCTCGGGCGAGGCGCGGCGGCTGCGCGAATTGATGGTCTACGCGCCCGACACCGCGGGCGGCATGATGACCACGCAGCACTTCAGCGTGCGCGAGGCCATGACGGTCGCCGAGGCCACGGAATCGATCCGCCGCCACGATGGCGCGGAAATCCTGCAGCATGCATTCGTCACCGACGCCAAGGGCCACCTCAAGGGCATCATCAGCCTGCGCCGGCTGCTCGT
>SYIB01000306.1 GCA_005798965.1 Planctomycetia bacterium | reverse complement strand
TCGTGGCGCGGCGCGCCCAGCCCGGATCTGCAAGCACGATGGCTCGCGTCCATCATCACCATGGGCCTGAGCAAGCGCTTCATCGAAACGGTTTGCTGGGGGCAGCTGGTCGATGGCGATGCTTCGCAACCGGCCATGGGCATGCTCACGGCGACAGGCAAGGCCAAGCCCTCGTGGGAGCAGTTCTGCTCGATCCGCAAGCGACTCAAGGAGCCGCTCGGCACCGGCTCCGCCGCTCCGGCATGATTCGCGCGAGCCTCGATCGCCGCCCGGGCCGCACGGTCGCGCTGCTGCTCGCATGCTTGGCGTGCGTGATCTGTCTGCAGTGGGGCATCTCCCAGGGGGCATCGATGCCAGCCGGTTGGCGGGTCGATCCATCCACCGCGTCGCAGGCGGAACTCTCGATGCTGCCCGGCGTGGGACCATCGCTCGCGCGCGCCATCATCCTTGAACGCACGGCGCTCGGGCCGTTCCGTTCCGTCGATGACCTGGCGCGCGTCAAGGGCATCGGCCCCGCGCGTCTGGCGGCCCTGCGACCGTGGCTCCGGGTCGAGGGTGCGCCGTGACGCCCGGGTGGTCGGCGCCGATCCTCGCCTCACCCGTCGTCGAGTCCATGGCCGCGACGATGGCGCGTGGTGGATCGCTGCACGTCTCCGGCATGCAAGGGTCGAGCCCATCGGTGCTCGCCTGGGCGGCGCACCGTCGCAGCGGTCGACCCATGCTCGTGCTCGTGGCCCACGTGGACGAGGCTGATGAAGTCGCTGCCGAGTGGGAGTCGCTCGGCTCGCGTGCACTGGTGCTCGCACCCCTCGAGCTCGGTGCGCGCGATGCAGCCGCACTCGCGGAATCGATGCTTGCTCGACTGCACCTGGTGCAGGAGTTGCGTTCGGCCGGCGGCGAGCCGATCGTCGTCGTGGCTTCGATCGCCGCGGCGATGCAGGCGTTGCCGGCACCTGAGGCGTTCGACGGTGTGCTGCGGACGGTTCGCGTGGGTGACCGAGTCGGGCAGGCATCGCTCCTCGCATGGCTCGGTCAGGCCGGGTATGCGCGTGTGGCGGTGGCCGAGCAACCGGGCGAGTTCGCCGTGCGTGGTGGCTTGCTCGATGTCTTTGGCTTCGGCTGCTCGATGCCTGTTCGCCTCGATTTCTTCGGCGACGATCTCGAACGTCTGCACGAGATCGACGCGGCGACGCAAGCCACCGATCGCTCGGTCGCGTCGGCATCGTTCCTTGCGGCTGAGCGCGCCGCGTCATCGCTCGCCGCGGGCGTGACGATCGCGTCGATCATGTCGGAAGGGTGGGGCGCGGTCCTCGTCGAGCTCGGCGAACTCGCCGAGCAGGGGCGGGCGTTCGCCGATCGCATGGCCGATGGCCGCGGGCTTGTGCCGTTGAACGAGCTCCTGCGCGAGGTCGCCGCCGAGGCCGCCGCCACGATCTCGCTGGGGGCTTTCAGCACGAGCGCACGCGCCGAGCAATCGATCGAATCGCCCGTTGGCTCGCTGGGAGTCTTCCCCGACGAGGCAGCCGCGGCCTTCACCATGCTCGCCGAGGAGGCCCGGCATGCCACCGTGTGGCTCGTCTCCGACAGCGAGGGCGAGCAGCAGCGCGCGCGCGAACTGCTGGCCGCGACTGATGGGGGCGCAGGCGTGCAGCTGGCCATCGGTCACCTGCATCGGGGATTTGCCTTCGGCGATGGCCCCGGGCGGCTGGTGCTGGTGCCGCAGTCGGAGTTGATGCATCGCTTCGGAGCTCGGCGCCGTGGGTCGCGGCCGAGCATGCCCACGCGCACGCGCGAGGCGTTCCTGCACCTGGAGCCGGGCGACTTCGTGGTCCATCGAGATCACGGGATCGCACGCTATGAGGGCCTGGCGCCGCTCAAGGACGGTCGTCGCGATGGGGGTGACGTCGAGTTTCTCGCGCTGCACTTCGATGGCGGCTCGGTGCTGCACGTGCCCATCAGCAAGGTTGCACTCGTGCAGAAGTACGTCGGGGCGGGTGCACGCAAGCCGCCACTCTCGGCCATCGGCGGCAAGCGCTGGAAGAGCCAGGTCGCCGACGCGCAGGACTCCGTGCGGGACCTCGCTGCCGAGATGCTGCGCGTGCAGGCCGTGCGCGACGCCACGCCGGGCATCGCGTTCCCAGCCGATAGTGAGTGGCAGCGCGATTTCGAATCGGAGTTCCCGTGGGAGGAGACCGAGGACCAGCTGAGCACGATCGAAGCCACCAAGCGCGACATGCAGCGGCCCCGACCGATGGATCGCCTCGTCTGCGGCGATGTGGGCTTCGGCAAGACGGATGTGGCGATACGGGCAGCCTTCAAGGCGGTCGATGCGGGGCGCCAGGTCGCGATGCTCGTACCCACGACCGTGCTCAGCGAGCAGCACGAGCGAACCTTCCGGGATCGCTTTCGCGCGTACCCCTTCCGTATCGAGAGCCTCAGCCGCTTCAAGAGCGACGCCGAGGCCCGCACGATCCTCGCGGCCATCAAGGCAGGCGAGGTCGACATCGTCATCGGTACGCACCGGCTCCTCTCGAAGGACGTGGCGTTCCGTGACCTCGGCCTCGTCGTCGTCGATGAGGAGCAGCGCTTCGGCGTGGAGCACAAGCAGCGCCTCCTCGAGTTCCGGCTGACGGCCGACGTGCTGACGCTCAGTGCCACACCCATCCCGCGCACGCTGCACATGGCCATGCTGGGGTTGCGCGACATCAGCAGCCTCACCACGCCGCCACCCGACCGGCGGGCGATCGTCACCGAGGTCATGCCCTTCAGCGAGAAGCGCCTGGGGCTGGCGATCACGCGT
>SYIB01000305.1 GCA_005798965.1 Planctomycetia bacterium | reverse complement strand
GGAGTGAGTTCCCCCTCGGTCTTGGCGCCGAACTCCGCGTCGATGATCTGCGAGCGGCGGCGCAAGAGCTCCGAAACCATGTCGGCCTCGGGGTACGGTGCGCCGGCGCCGTTGGTCGACAGAAGGCTGGCGTACTCCTTCTCCAGCCGATCGAAGACCGTGAGCGGCAGTTCCTTCAGCGCGGGGTCGCCCTTGGCCAGGCGCATGCCCACGAACGGCTCGCGATCCTTGCGGTTGTGCTTGACGGCGAGCTCGCGCGTGGCCCCGCTCTGCTTGGACACGGAGTCGAGGCGCTGCTTGAACTGATCGATCACCTTCTGGTTGATCACGACCTTCGGCTCCGAGAACGGATCCTGACCCGGCAGCGAGAGCGACACCTCGGCGGCGCCGATGGCCTTGAGATCGTTGAGCTTCCCCGCGCGCGCGGCGGCATCGGACGCCAGCGTGCCATTCATGCCGTCGGCCACGATGTACGCCGCAACGGGCGCTGCGATGAGCACGATGCCACCAACGATCACGAGGCCGTACTTGCGCAAGATCTCCTTGGCCCTCTGCGGATTGAGCTTCACGCCCTTGAGGTCAAGCTTGATGTTCGGCTTCGCCATTACTGAGTTCCCTCTGCAGGTGCCGCGCCGGGCGCGCCCTTTAAATCGCGGAGTTCCACCTCAAAGGTCACCTCTCCAACAAAGTACACGTCGTCGGGCTGGTAGATGCCGGGCGCTTCACCGATGCGCGCCTCCTCCAGCACCTTGATCGACTCGGCTTCGGCGCCGGTGGCCGAGCCACCGGTCTTGCGACGGCTCTTGCTTGCGGCATCAGACCCGCTCGACCAATCGGCACCGCCAGCGCCACCAGTCGAACCGTCGCCGGCACCCTCACCACCACCGCTCAGGCCTAGGCCCTGCCCCATGCCGGGCATCTGGCCGCCACCCGCGGGCGGCTTGCGACGCCCCTGCATGCCCTTGTTGCCTTGCCCCTGGTTCGCAGTCGAGCCCTGGTCGCCGCTGGACGGAGCACCGAAGTCCGAACCACCGCCAGCGGCACCGCCAGCGGGAGCATCAGCCTTCTGCCGCGCCCCCTTGCCGAACTCGATCTCGGTCCAGTCATCGGGGATCTTGATGCTGTCAGCCACGATCACATAGGGCATTTCCTTGCGGTCGGCATTGGCTCGAAGCCATCCAGCAACGCTCTTTTCCTTGTTCAAGAAGACGCCAGGGTCCGAATGCGAGAGACTGACCTTCATCGAGACCCTGATGCGACGCTTGCCGTCGGCACCAGGCGCGACATACGCGCTGCCCAGTTCATCGAGGGTCACCAAGCGACGTTCGGCCACCGGAATCGCCCGGATCTCCTCGACATTCCCGCCTAGGAGCGCCGTCTGGGGGTTGGCCGCTGCGAGCGCGGTGTAGACGTCGTTGACCAGATGTGGCCACACAGCGCGGTAGTCGAGCAGCGACAGCATGTTCTGCGCGGCACCGCCGTTGGCGCCTGCGCCGGACAGCTCGTCGTACTGAGCCTTGAACGCCTTGCCTTGGCTGATGGTCGATTCGACCGATGCCGGCGGCGAGCTGCCGAGACCGCTACGTCCGGTAATCGGTCGGATGAAGAGCATGGCGCTGGCGACCAGACCGAGGCCCGCCGCGATGGCGAACCACTTGCCCTTCGCCATCCAAGCCCGCTCGCGGCGGACCGCCATCGGGACGAGGTTCACATTGATTGCACCAAGCCCAACTCCCTGCAGGGCAAGACCATACGCGACGACCAGACCCATGGCGTTAGCAGCAAAGTCGGCCGCCTGATCGCCATCGACCTGAATGCGCTTGAACTCGTCCAAGCGTTCGACCTCGACCCCGATCTGCTGCGTGATGAACTTCCTGAGTCCGGGAATCTTGAGCGTGGAGCCTGTGCCGAGGATCGCGTCGACCGTGGCACCCGGGTGGGTGCTCTCATAATAGTCCTTTGACTTGCGGATCTCGCTGATCAGGCTGTCGAAGGTGTCCTTCATGCGCTGCATGACCTGCTTGGCATGCTTGCTGGCGGCGCCCTCGAGTTTGAGCTTCTCGGCCTTCTTGTAGGGGATGTCGAAGCCTCCAGAGATGGCTTCCGTGAAGGAGTGGCCACCGAGCGGGAAGCTGCGCATCCAGCCGATGCCGCGTTCGGCCACCACGATGTCGGTCGCGTTGGTGCCCACGTCGACCACCATGACCGGGCCGCTCGACAGATCGAGGTTGAGGTCGTAGGTCACCGCGTTGAAGACGGCATTGGGAGCGATCGTGATGACATCGGGATTGAGGCCGCACTCGCGGTAGAGCGTGAGCAGTTCGCCGATGCGGTCCTTGGTGATGGCGAAGATGCCGACATCGACCTCGATGTTGTCCTCGCCCTTGAAGGCTTGGTAGTCCCATTCGACCTGGTCGATGGGGAAGGGAATCTGCTGCTTTGACTCGAAATCGATGAGTTTTGCGAGGTTCTTGAGGTTCCCACCCACCGGCAGTTTGGCGAAGCGCGCGAACGCATCGCGACCGGCCACGCTCACCACCACGCGGTCCGACTTGAGCTTCTCGCCGTTGGCCGCGAGGAACTGACCGAGGGTGAACCGGACCATGGCGGCCGGATCGACATCGGGGGCGGAAAGCACCTGCTGGTGCGGAATGACCGTGAAATCGGTCACGACGACCGAATCGCCCTCGCGGACGAGCCGGATGGCCTTCAGGGCCGATGCGCCGATCTCAATGCCCCAAGCGGACTTGGCGGTTGCCATTCGTGGTGGTGCTCCTCTGCGCCAGGGTGAGCCAGTCTGAGCCCGGAGCGCCAGCACGGCGCCCGGGCGGGTGGGACATCAATCGTACAGCGAGACGGGCGCGGCGTCCGCCATGGGGTCGATACGGGGCAGTGGCCACGGCGGTTTCGCGGTTCACACGCTTCCGTCAGGATCGGTCGCCTGTAGCATTGTTCCTCCGGTGTCCAACGAGGACCCGGATCGCCCACCACAGCACTGCCCACCATGTCCGACGACCACACGCCGTCCACGCCCTCCCCCGCCCCCTCCACCAGCCGCCTCGATGCGGGGCTCGAGGCCGAGATCGCCGAGGCGCGCGGTGGTCGAAGCGCAGATGAACTGATGTCAGTGCCCAGCCGCGGCGCAGCACCCAAGTCAGGCGGCCGCCAGATGCGTACCGGGCGGGTCGTTCAGGTGCACGGGCAGGACGTGTTCGTGGAGTTCGGGCCCAAGAGCCAGGGCGTCTGCCCCATCACGCACTTCGAGGATCCGCCGGCGCTCGGCGAGAGCTTCGACTTCGTGGTCGAGCGGCTCGATCCCTTCGAGAACATGCTGATCCTGGCCCGCCCCGGCCAGGTCACCAAGGCGGCCTTCGGCGACGTCGAGGTCGGCCAGTTGGTCGAAGCCCGCTGCACGGGCATGAACCGCGGCGGCCTGGAGATGGAGTTCGCGCACCACAAGGCGTTCATGCCTGCGGCGCACGTTGACCTGCGCCACATCGAGGACATCTCGATCTTCATCGGCCAGAAGTTCCCCTGCGAAATCATCGAGCTCAAGAAGGAGAAGGGCCGCATGGTCCTCTCGCGCCGCAAGGTGCTCGAGCGGGACAAGGCCGAGAAGCGCGAGCAGCTGATGGCCGTGCTCGACGTTGGCCAGCAGCGCACCGCCACGATCGTGAGCGTGCAGCCGTACGGCGCCTTCGCCGACCTCGGCGGCGCAGACGGCCTGATCCCGATCTCCGAACTCGCCCATGAGCGCCTGCGCCATGCGAAGGACGCCGTCAAGGAAGGCGACGTCGTCGAAGTGAAGGTCATCCGCGTCGAGCGCCAAGGCAAGGACACCAAGATCACCCTGAGCCGCAAGGCCGTGATGGCCGACCCTGTCGCGACCGCGATGAAGGACCTTCAGGAAGGCGCGACCGTGACTGGCCGCGTGACCAGCCTGACCGAGTTCGGCGCCTTCGTGGAATTGGCACCGGGTGTCGAGGGACTGGTGCACATCAGCGAGATCACGCACGACCGGCTGCCCAACCCGGTGGCCACGCTGCGCAAGGACGAGGTCGTCACCATCAAGATCCTTTCAATCGACGAGAAGAAGAAGCGCATCGCGCTCTCGATCAAGGCGCTGAAGGATGCCCCTGCTCGCCCCGAACGCGAGGATCGTGGCGGCGGCCGGGGCGGCCGGGGCGGCCGCGGCCGAGATCGCGAGGAGCCGATGGTCGAGCGTGCTGCCGACCCCTCCATGCAGAAGCTCCTGTCGAAGTTCGGCGGTGGCTCGCTCAAGGGCGGCCTCGGCTCGGTGCCCGGCGACACCAAGGCCGGCAACAAGATCCCGAAGTGATCGGCGCGCGAGTGCCGATGACGCATTGACGCGTCACCACAGGCGGGGTGATGCCATACGGGTCAAGGTTCCTCCCGCGAGGTGCGCTCAGGGCCGCTCGAGGATGTCGGCCGGATGCTGACCTTCGCTGGCCTGGCGTTGGAACAGCCAGGCTCGAGTGCACGCTGCCACGATCGTGCTAAGTGCTGCCGCGCCAATGAGCGCCGAAGCGATCGTGCGCCAGAAGCCCAGCAGCCACGCTTGCAAGGCATCGATCGTGCCGAGACCGATGGTCGGGGTCTCGCGACTGGGTTCGAACGGCACCATGCGACCGACCGAGCGGATCGCCTGACCATCGTCGACAGCGGTCCATGCGCTCACCGCTGCATCGAATCCGCATGACACCACGACGTCTGCCGCCGCCGTCGCCAGCACCACGGCCAGCAGGCCAAGCGCGAGGTGCAACGCGGCGTGCAGCGGTCGCGACAGCACCGATGCGAGCGCGCGCTGAGGGGCCTCGACTGCATCGGCTGCATCACAGGCCACGGCCGGGATCACGAACGGCAACGCCACCGTGACGGACGCACCGATCACGATCGCCAGGACCCCGAAGAGCAAGGACAGGCCGAAGGCCAATGCACCAACGAGGCCCGCCACCGGGATCAATCCGAGAAGCGCTGGCAGCGCAGCCACGGTGATGCATGCGCCCATCCCCAGGAGCGGCACAAGGATCGCACCGATCGCGCTGGGACGGACCGCGGCACCCCACGCGCGCGCCTGGACCAAGGTGGGTGCCGGAGCCTCGGAGAGATCCAGCGCGTTCATGCGCGACAGGACCACGCCGATCGACGCCATGCCAACGGTGAAGAGCAGAACGAGGTAGCCGGCGAAGCCCCACGAGATTCGGATCGCTTCGCGCGGAAGATCCCACACG
>SYIB01000304.1 GCA_005798965.1 Planctomycetia bacterium | reverse complement strand
GATGGTTCGCTCTACCACCAGATGCTGCCACGCATGCTGCAGGCCGCGCAGCTCACGGGCCTTCCCGATGACCAGCGCATCGTGATGGCGCAGCCCAAGAGCGAGATCACCACGCACTTCCCTGTGCTCATGGATGATGGCTCGTACCAGCTCTTCACGGGCTATCGCATCCAGCACAACAACGCGCTCGGCCCCTTCAAGGGCGGGCTCAGGTTCCACCCGCACGTCAACGCCGAGGACCTCAAGGGCCTGGCCATGCTCATGACGCTCAAGTGCAGCCTGCTGCGGCTGCCATTCGGCGGTGCGGCTGGTGGCGTGGCGTGCGATCCGAGGATCCTCACCCGCGATGAACTGCAGCGCGTGGTGCGTCGCTTCGCGAGCTCGATCAGCCATCAGATCGGTCCTGACCTCGATGTGCCCGGCCCCGAGGTCGGTGCCGACAGCCAGACCATGGCGTGGTTCGTGGACACGATCGTGCAGACCTCGCCAGAGTCCTCGCGCCAGCTCATGAGCGCCTGCGTGACTGGAAAGCCCCCGGAGATCGGTGGGTACGCGGGGCGCGACACGGCCATCGGTCGCGGCTTCATCGCCGTGCTCGAGGAGATGCTGCCTGACTTCGGGCACGGCCTCGATGGACTTCGGTACACGCTCTCGGGCTATGGTCGCGTGGGTGGGCAGATCGCCCGCTTCATGCAGGCCCGTGGTGCAGTGCTCGTCGGGGTGCACATCCGCAACGGAGCCTTGGTGAATCCCGAGGGCATCGACCCGATCGCGCTCTGGCGCCACCTCGCCGCATCCGGAGGGCCAAACGGATTCTCCGGCGCGAATCTGGTCGGTGAGGAACCCTTCTACCGCACGCCGGCCGACCTGCTGGTGCTCGCGGCAGGCGAGCGAACGCTCGATGCCCAGCGCGCGGAGTGGGTCGCGCCAATGCTCATTGCCGAGGCTGCGAACCTGCCCTGGACGCCGGAGGCCGACGACATCCTGGCGCGCCGTGCCATCGATGCGATCCCCAGCGTGCTGTGCAACTCGGGCGCCGTGGTGGGCAGCTACATCGAGTGGGTGCAGAACCGCGCCTACACGAGAATCACGCCCACCGAGTTCGACGAGCAGCTGCAGTTGACCGTCTCGCTGGCTGCACGCCGCGTGAAGCTGGCGCGCATGCGTTACGAATGCGACTGGCGCACGGCGGCCTACTGTGCCGCGCTCGACCACCTTGGCCGTGTCTACGACCTGCGCGGCTTCTTCCCCTGATCCTGCCGAAAGGACCAGCCATGGCCAGCATCTTCACCCGCATCATCCGCGGCGAGATTCCCTGCCACCGCATCCACGAGGATGCCCACGTGTTCGCCTTCCTCGACATCGCGCCGCTTGCTCCCGGGCACGTGCTCGTGGTGCCTCGGCAGGAGGTCGAGTTCCTGCACCAGCTCGATGATGCGCACGCCGCCGCACTCGGGGCCGCGCTGCCCAGGGTGGCACGAGCGATGCTCGCCGCCACGGGGGCCACGGCCTACAACGTGCTGCAGAACAATGGAGCGCTCGCGCATCAGGCGGTCCCGCACGTGCACATGCACCTGATCCCGCGGTTCGAGGACGGCCGCGGCCTGGGCATCGGCTGGCGATCAGGGCAGATCGATCACACGGAAGCCGCGGCGCTCGCGGCGCGCATGCGGGAGCTGGTCGCGTGAACGCACCGACCTGGAGCGAGGCGTGCGAGCGCGAGGCGCAGCGGGCCGTCCATGCATCGCTTGGTGAGGACCTTGGCGAGCGTGGTGACCTGACGAGCACCTTGGTCATGCGATGCCGAGGCAAGGATGCCGTCGCCATGCGTGCAGCAGTCGTTGCTCGGGAGCGGGGCGTGCTCGCAGGCGTGCGTACGGCGGCGATCGTCGCGTCGGCGGTGGGGGCGACCTGGGAGCCGACGCTGGACGATGGCAGCCCGCTGTTGCCCGGTTCCGTGGTCGGATGCCTGCACGGCCCGTCGGTCGGCATGCTCGCAGGCGAACGAACGCTGCTCAATCTGCTCGGTGTGCTGTGTGGCACGGCGACCACGACGCGTCGATTCGTCGACCTGGTCGCTGGCACGCGCGCCTGCATCTGCGACACGCGCAAGACGCTCCCCGGCCTGCGACGGCTGCAGAAGTTCGCGGTCGGCTGTGGTGGTGGCACGCCGCACCGCATGGGCCTGCACGACGCGGTGCTGGTGAAGGACAACCACCTCGCTGGTCTCGACCCTGCCGGCATTGCCGACTTGGCCAGGCGATTGTCGCCCGAGGCCCGTGCCGCGGATGCAGCATTCATCGAGGTTGAGGTCGATGGCCTCGATCAGCTCGATGCGCTGCTGGATCTTCCTGCGGCCACGATCGACATGGTTCTGCTCGACAACTTCGACCCAGCGATGCTTCGCGAGGCTGTGGCGCGTCGCGACGCACGCGCGCCAGGACTGCTGCTTGAGGCCAGCGGTGGCGTGCGGCTCGAGACCGTTGCCGCGATCGCCGCGACTGGCGTGGACCGCATCTCGGTCGGCGCACTCACGCACAGCGTTCGATCACTGGATCTTGGCCTGGATGCGGTGGCGTGATCGACCCTGCATCCATCGGCGCCGAGGGCGGTGCATTGCCCACCTTGGACGCGTCGCCCATCGAAGCATGGCCCGACCGGCTCGAGGCGGTGTGCACCGGCTTGCGCTTCCTGCGTCATGCGGTCGTGGTCCGCGAGACCGGCTCCACACAGGACCTCGCGCGCGGGCGCATGGCCGGCGATGCCGTTGTGGCGTGGCGTCAGACCAGTGGGCGCGGCCGTGAGGGTCGCACCTGGGCCGACACGGGGCTTGATGGCGTGGCCGTGACGGCCGTGGCGGCGGTGAGCGGACCGTGGATCGCACTCGCTGCGGGAGCGGCAGCCGCCGAGGCGATCGAGCTCGTGGCGCCCTCCGTCACCGTCGGCCTCAAGTGGCCCAACGACCTCATGATCGCGGGTCGCAAGGTCGGTGGCGTACTCATCGAGCGCGATGGCGATGCATCGCTGATCGGGATCGGCATCAATGTTGCACAGCGTTCGTTCGATGGCGACCTCTCCCGCCGCGCCACGAGCCTGGCGCTCGCGGGAGCGTCGATCGACCGGCTCAGGCTCCTCGAGGCGCTCCTGCCTGCACTCGATCGCCAGCTTGCCGCCGGCGAGGCGGCGGCGATCGATGCCTTCCGTCGCCGTGACATGTTGCGCGGGCGCACCGTTCGGATCAGTGCAGCGGGCACCATCGTCGAGGGTGTGGTCGAGTCGATCGATCCGCTGGTGGGGATCCGCGTCTGCACAGCCCGGGGCGTTGCGGACGTGGAGGCCTCGACGGCGCGGATCGAGTCCTTCCGCTGATGACCAGCGGTTCGATTCACTGCGGCTTGGGTTAGACTCATGCGCATGCTGCGATGTGCGTTGGCGTTCCCGTTCGTACTCGGGTTGACCGTGCTCCCGGCCGTCGCCCAGGCGCCGGCGCCGGTCCAAGCCACGCAGGTCCCGACTGGTACCGATGTGCCGGGGGTCGACAACCTCCGCGATGTCATGAGCCCGGACCTCACGGGTCCCATGGGATTCCGCCAGATCTACACGCTCAAGGATTCGAGCGGCAACACGAAGTACATGCGTGGAAATGGCGGCCTCTACATGGTCTATGACCGTGGGGCCTACGTGGGCTACGGCGGCAAGTACTTCCAGCTCACGCCCCCGGGCGGCACCTACTACATCGGTTCCGGATCGTTGCAACAGGCGATGGGCACCGCGCCCACCGGTCCTCGCCGCGGCGTTGACCTGACCGCGAAGGATGCTCCGCAGGCCCTCGGG
>SYIB01000303.1 GCA_005798965.1 Planctomycetia bacterium | reverse complement strand
CTGGCGATCCATGGTTGCTGCACGCTGCTGCCCGCCGTCCAGCGCGCCATCGTTGAACTTGGGCCCGGTGAAGCCATCGAGCAGGGTGGAGCCATTGTGGCCGCGCGATGCACGGCCCGTGAGCTGCGTGATTACGTGCACGGCGCTGGAGCGCTCGGTTCGCGCTCAACGGAACTTGAGGGGTCCGTCCTGGCCAGCACGCCGTGGGCCACGCTCGATCTTCTGCCGACCACGCTCGCGAACGATCTGATCCTGCTCATCGGGCACGGTGCGGCCAGTGCGGGCGGTCGGCGCGCTGACCTCGGCGAGCACCCGGTGCAGATTGCACCAAGCGCCACGGTCTGCCCCGGTGTGATCATTGATGCCAGCCAGGGTGCCGTCGTGGTTGCCGAAGGTGCCACCATTCGCCCGGGAGCGATCCTCGTTGGGCCCTGCGCTGTCCTTGCGGGAGCGTGGGTCGCCGAGCGGGCCATCATCAAGGCCAACTCCGTGATCGGCCCGCGGTGCAAGGTTGGTGGCGAGGTCGGCTCCGTGATCTTTCACGGCAACAGCAACAAGGTGCACGATGGCCACCTCGGCGACTGCCTCGTGGGCGAGTGGGTGAACATCGGCGCTGGTGCGACCGGCAGCAACCTCCTCAACACCTACGGCGAGGTCACGACGCGGCTCGAACCGTCGTCTTCGGTGGAGAGGACAGGACGCATGTTCTATGGCGGCATCGTGGCCGACCACGCCAAGGTCGGCATCATGGCCGCGATCACGACCGGTTCGTCATTCGGCACTGGCGCGATGATCGCGTGCGACCGTCCACCGGCCTGCGTGGACCGCTTCGCGTGGCTGACCCCGGAACGGATGGCTCGATACCGGTGGGATCGATTCGAGCAGACGATGCGAGCAGTCATGGCGCGTCGAGGCGTAGCGCCGGGGGCCGCATTGCTTGATCGCCTGCGCGCCTTGCACGCCGCGGGCGAGGCGGGCTGACGTGGCCGACCGGCTCTGCATCATTGATGGCCATGCCCAGTTCTTCCGGTCGTACTACGCGATCCGCGGCGGCCTCAACAGCCCCGTCACGAATGAGCCGACCAACATGGTCTATGGCTTCTGCCAGATGCTGCTCAAGCTCGTGCGCGATGGTGGCTGCTCGCATGTCGCCTTGGTGATCGATGCCGGCGGTGACACCGAGACGTTCCGCTCGGAGCTCTATCCGGCATACAAGGCCCATCGCGAGCCGCCGCCGGAGGACTTCGACGGGCAGGTGGAGCGATGCCTCGAACTTGCGCGCCTGCTTCGCATCCCGGTGCTGGCGGAAGCGCGGGTCGAGGCGGATGATGTCATCGCCACGCTGGTGCGATCGGTCCGCCGCGACCATCCTGCGGTGGCCATCCGCATCGCGAGCAAGGACAAGGATCTTGCGCAACTGCTCGATGGCTCCACGGTGCTCTATGACGTCCAGACCGGCACGGAATTGACGGCCGATGGCCTCTTCGACAGCAAGGGCGTGCGGCCAGAGCACGTCGTCGACATGCTCGCCCTGATGGGTGATGCAGTCGACAACGTCCCCGGAGTCCCGGGCATCGGCCCCAAGACGGCCGCGCAGCTCGTGGTCCAGTACGGCTCCATCGAGGGTGTGCTCGCGCACCTTGCCGAGCTCACGCCCAAGCGGCGTGAATCGATTGAGGCTCATCGGGACCAACTCGGGCTGGCACGCACGCTGGTCAGGCTCAAGGACGACTGTGCGCTCGACTGGTCACTGGAGCGAAGCGATTTCGATCCGGTCGCTGTCGATGCCACCGCGCTTCATGCACTGCTCGATGTGCTCGGTTTCGGTCGGCTGCGGCAAGAGTGGATGGCTTGGCTGCGTGAGCATGGTGCGACCGTGCCGCAGGGGGTGCACGGTGCGCCCGAGCCCTCCTCCGCGCCGGCTCGTCCGGTGGCGCGCACCACATCGCAGGAGGACAGCGCGGAGGGCACGCTCTTTGCAGGCCTCGACCGTGATCCTGCTCCGCTCGCGGTGCCCCAACAGGCCAGCTGTGCCTGGACCATGCTCGTCGATGGGCCGTCGCTGTCTTCATGGGTCGATGCTGCTCGTGCGGCCTGCATGCAGGGCGCCGTGCTCGCGTTCGACACCGAAACCGACGAGCAGCCACCACGCACGCCATGCATGGTCGGCTTCAGCGCAAGCGTCGAGCCGGGCAAGGCGGTCTACGTGCCGACTCGCAGCGCTGAACCCTCGACGCATCTGGACAACGAACGGGCGATCGTCATCCTGCGGCCCTTGCTCGAGGACCCTGCGGTACCCAAGGTCGCGCACAACGCCAAGTTCGACCTGCAGGTGCTTCGCGCGCACGGGGTGAACGTGCGTGGTGTGGTGGCCGACACCATGATCGAGAGTTTCCTGCTCGAACCGGAGCGCTCCACCCATGGCCTTGGTGATGTCGCCCAGCAGCGCCTCGGGCAAGGCAAGCTTTCGATGGAGGCAATCACCGGCAGCGGGCCGCACCGTCGCACGCTGGACCGGGTCGATGCCTCGCTCACGGCTCCCTATGCAGCCACCGATGCCGACCTCACGCTCCGGCTCCACCACGCCATGTCACCGCTCCTTGATCAGCAGGGGCTCCGCCGCCTGCACGACGAGGTCGAACGTCCGCTGGTGGGGGCGCTGGCCGACATGGAGTGGAACGGGATCCGCGTCGAGCGCGAGGAACTTCAGCGCCAGCGCGTTCGGCTGGAGGCGCTGATCCTTGATCTGCGAGGGCGCATTGCTGCAGCGGCGCCATGGCCCTTCAACCCGGACAGCCCCAAGCAACTGGCCGCAGTGCTCTTCAATGCGCCCGATGCTGCCACGCCCGGCCTCGGGCTGCCGATCGTCAAGCGCACCAAGACCGGAGCGAGCACCGATGCCGAGGTGCTCGAGACCCTCGCCGAGGATCCATCCGTCACGAGCCCATTGCCGCAACTGATCGTGGAGCATCGCCAGCTCACGAAGCTCGTGGGGACGTATCTCGTCGCGCTTGTGCAGGCGATCGATCCCCGCGATGGTCGCGTGCATGCGTCGTTCCACCAGACCGGCGCGGCGACGGGCCGGCTGTCGAGCTCCGATCCCAACCTCCAGAACATTCCGATCCGAACGCCGGTGGGGCGCGAGATCCGCGCCGCCTTCACGGCGCCGGCCGGACATGTGCTGCTGGCCTGCGACTACTCTCAGGTCGAACTGCGTGTGCTCGCGCACCTCTCGGGCGATCCAGCACTGTGCGCCGCATTCGCCACTGGCCAGGACATTCACACCGCCGTCGCTGCCGAGGTCAATGGCATCGATCCAGCCCAGGTCACGCCCGAGCAGCGCAACGCGGCAAAGATGGTGAACTTCGGCATCGTCTACGGCATCACGGCGCATGGGCTCGCCCGTCGCATGGGCCCCGGGACCACCCAGTCGCGCGCCAAGGAGATCATCCAGGACTACAAGGCTCGCTTTGCAGGGCTCGAGGCGTTCCTGCAGCAGTGCATCGATGATGCGCGCACGCGCGGATGGTCGACCACGATCCTCGGCCGTCGTCGACCGGTGCCGCAGCTGCATTCGCGCAACGGCAACGAGCGCGCGCTGGGCCAGCGCATCGCCGTGAACACCGTGGTGCAGGGCAGTGCCGCCGACCTCATCAAGGTCGCCATGGTTGCGGTGCACCGTGGGTTGCCGTCGATCTCGGCCGGATCCCGTCTCCTGCTGCAGATCCACGATGAACTGGTGCTTGAAGTCCCCGAAGCGGACGTTGCCACCGTCGAACCCTGGGTCCGGGAGTGCATGCAGCAGGCGATCCCCATGCGCGTGCCCATCCTCGTCTCGAGCACCTGGGGACCTCGTTGGCTCGACGCCAAGTGATCGTGCGTCCGGGATAAACCCACGGATCCCGATGGTCGGGATGGGCGTGTGGACAGGTTGACGAACCCCCGGAAGCCGCTACACTTTCCCGTCCACGGCTAGCGATGGCG
>SYIB01000302.1 GCA_005798965.1 Planctomycetia bacterium | reverse complement strand
GGTTCAGCAACGCGATGGCGCAGGCCAAGATCCCGCCCATGCTCGTGGTCTTCACCAACGGCATGGGTGCGAGCAAGTGGTGCGACTCCAAGGATGGCGAATACCTCATGGAGTCGGTGGTCATCGAGGACCTCATCCCGCACGTCGATGCGACCTTCCGCACCATCGCGGAGCGTCGTGGCCGCATTCTTGAGGGCTTCAGCATGGGCGGCGCGGGCACGGGCCGGCTGGGCCTGCGCCGGCCCGATCTCTTCGCGGGCATCTCGATGCTCGGTGCGGGCCCCATGCAGCTTGACTTCATGACGGCGCCACTTGGGACCGATGTGCCACCTCGCAACCGTGCAGCCATCTTCGAGGCCGTCTGGGGCAGCGACCCTGCCTACTACCTTGAGCAGCACCCTTGGACGATCGCCGAGCGCCGCGCGCAGACGCACATCGTGCAGTGCACGGAGATCCGCCTCGGTACGGGCTCGCTCGATGCGATGCTCGGGCCCATGAAGGAGTTCCATGCACACCTCGTTGCGCTTGGGATTCCACATGAAAACGTCGTCGTGCCCGGCGTCGACCACGATGCAGCGCTGACCCTGCAGGGCCTTGGCGAAGCTGGGTGGGCCTTCTACCAACGCTCCCTCGCCACGCCGTGCCCGCAACCGGCCGACGTGAACTGCAGCGGCATGGTTGACGGTGCAGACCTTGGCCTAGTGCTGGGTGCGTGGGGACCTGGACACGGGCCGGCCGACATCAACGGCGATGCCGTCGTGGACGGCGCTGACCTTGGCCTGCTGGTGGCTGCGTGGGGCAGCGTGACCTAGTTCTTGCGTGCCGTCACATCCAAGCTGACGACGAAGGTGCTCGGACGCGTGCCCGCAGGCAGCGCCTGCATGATTCGCTGGTAGAGCGGGTCGTTCCAGTCGGTGAGCGCGTCGACGTACTCGGGCTTCGGGCGCAGCTCGATGGAACCCAAGCCCGCGGCTTCAGCCAAGCTGCGCATCTCGCTGACCGAGACCGCGCCCGCCACGCAACCAACGAGTGCCTCGAGGTCAGTGCGCAGCGCTTCAGGGAGCGGTCGCAGCAGCGCCAGATCCGAGACCGCCACGCGGCCACCCGGCCTGAGCACTCGTGCAATCTCGCTCCAGACGCGCGCCTTGTCCGGGGACAGATTGAGGACGCAGTTGGAGATCACGACATCCACGCTCGCATCAGCAACGGGCAGGTTCTCGATTTCGCCGAGTCGGAACTCGACGTTGGAGAACCCGGTCTGCGCCGTGTAGGTCGACACGTTGCGGCGCGCCTTCATGATCATCTCGGGCGTCATGTCGACGCCGATCACCCGGCCGGTTGCCCCGACCTTCGATCCGGCGATGAAGCAGTCGAAGCCCCCGCCAGCGCCGAGGTCGAGCACGACTTCACCCGGCTTGAGCGACGCGATCGCGGTGGGATTGCCGCAGGACAGTCCCATGTTCGCCCCCTCCGGCGCCACGGCAAGCTCGGCAGCGCTCTAGCCGATCGCATGGGCGAGCTCGTCGGGCGTGAACGACGTCGGCCCGCAGCATCCTGATCCCTCGCAGCACGGCTTGGCCTTGTTCGAATCGCTCAGACCAGCACACTCCACCCTGCGACATCCACGACGCGTCAAGGCGCGAAGTCATCGCGCTCGAGTACCCCATTCGAGGTGCGATCCAAACGCCGGAATTGCGGAAGCAGATTCTCCGGCACCTCGTCCTCCGAAATGGTCCCGTCCTTGTTCGCATCGAAGCGAAGCAGCAGTCGATCGAAGGTGATGCCACGCGCGCCCTGGCTGGACCCACGGCCGGGCGCGCTGCCGGGCTCAAGTTCCTCCGGGTGAAGGGGATCCTCGTTGACCAGGTAGTACTCGATGTAGCCGAGCATCATCTCGTCGACGGTCTGCGGCCCCCATAGCACGGTCCGGGTCGGATCGGGATTCGCGGGATTGCCCGCGCTGTTGTCGTACCACGCGGTGCCGTGCAGCGTGGAACCCGTGCTGGCCTCGAGTGGCTCGCGCAGCTCGTACCGCAGCTGCCAGTTGAAGTCGTAGGCAGGGATGTCCAGCAGCATGCGCCGTGCGCCACCGTCGGCAGGCTCCAGCTCGTAGCGGTACGCCTTGCCTCGCACATGCATGTGCGGCATGAACGCCAGGATCCGAGCATCGGCCGGGATGCGAACCTGCGCGCTCTCGCGGTGGTTCGGGGCACCAGGCGGGATCCTGATGCTTCGGTCGGCGATGGATGCCGTGCGCACCACATGTCGCGGCGGCCCGTCGGCGAACACCATGCCCAACTTCATCTGATCGCTGGTCGCCGTGCCGTTGGGCGTGTAGTGGATCTGGAAGAGCAGCGACGAGCGGGCCGGCAGCCGGCGCGCGAACCCAGGGCCATGGATGACGTGGTCGTTGCCGGGCACATAGGCAGCCCAGTAGCCCCCTGCTTCCTCGGCTGCAAGGCGGCGACGGACGCGGGGGTTCTTCGCGTCGTCCTCGTCGAGCGCAAAGACCAGGACATGGTGCACGACCGACGGTTCGGTCGGCACGATCTGCACGGCCCTGACCCAGCGGTCCTCGGCGAGGTTCGTGGGCACGACGACCGTCTGGTACGCCATGAAGCCATCGGCCTTGATGGCGATCGGCTTCGGAAGCTGCACGATCGCGTCAGGCGCGCCAATCGACCACTCGCCGCTGGCATGAGCCTTGGGCAGTGGCAGGTCTGCACGATCACCCTCGGGCTTGCCGGCCTCGATCCATGCTGCGATCGCCTGCTTCTCCCGGCTCGTCAGCGAGCGATCGTTGGACCATGGGCTCGGCTTGGCCGCGCCGTCGGCACCGTGCATCGGCGCCGCAAACCACGGCGGCATCGTGCCTTCCTGCGTGACGGCACGGATCATCGTCGCCCGCGCCGAGACCGCCTCGAACGAATCGAGCGCGAACGGACCGGGTCCACCCGCCCGATGGCACTCGACGCAGTTGTTCTGCATGATGCGCGAGATGTCGCGCGCGTAGGTGATCGTGGTTGCATCAAGTGCCGAGCCTGGGGGCGCCGCCGCGCGCTTGGGCTCGATCGCGCAGCCTGGCGAGGCGATCGCCTGCAGGTCGGGGACCTTTCCCGTAAGCGCCGACTCGAGCGCCGACTCGAGGAATCGATGACGTGGGGCATCGAGCGTGAAGTCGACGCCGTACTGGTCACTGACCGCGCCGCGATACACCAGCGTGTTGCCCGCATCGATGACGAAGACCTCGGTCGTGGTGCGAGCCGCGAGCGCGGCTGCGATGGCCCCATCGCCATCATTGAGATGGAGCCCCTTGAGCCCGAGGTCCGCCACCTGCTTGCGCATCGCCTCGGTCGAGTCGAGTCCACTGACGTTGACGTACACGAACTTCAGGCCGCGGTCGGCAAACGCCGACTCGATGCGAGCGAGCGTCGGGCCGAACTTGCGGCAGAGCGGGCAGGTCACACTCGTGAGCGCGACGACCGTCAGTCGCTCGCCGCAGCCAGCCCGCCACGACCGCTGCGCGCCATCAAGATCGACCCCGGTGGCATCGTCCACGAATCGGCCGACGCCCATGGATCGAGCATCAACGGGCGCGGGCGGCGCGAGCGGGCCGGGCTCATCCCGCGGGGCGAGGCCGAGCAGGCATCCTGCGCCAAGCGCGCCAGCCAGCCACACCGCATGCATGGTGCCACGCTCAGGCAGCCACGGTGAACGGGATCGCTGGGTGTTCATGGACAGCATGACCCGCGTGGTTGCCGCATCCAGCCCGCAGCGGACACCAGAATCGGCATGAGGGAGCGAGTCGCCACGATCATGTCGCGCTGGGCCTGAGCTTCGACTCATACAGCGCGATCCACTGCGAGGGCGTCATCCGGCGGCAGAGGTCCGCGATCAGGTCAATGGGCACGTCCTCGGGCCGCTTGAAGCGCACGCAGCTCTTGCCCATGTCGAGCTTCTTCGTGAGTCGTGCGGCGCACTCGCCCCGGAACCACTTCAGTAGCGCGGGATCCGCGTACAAGCCCATGTGGTAGAAGCTGATGTGTCCCTTCTGCGAGGCCAAGCCCAGGAATGGCAGCGGCGTGCCTGGTGCGCAGTGGTAGCCAGCCGGGTAGGTCGTGAGCGGCACGACCCATCCAGGCATGCCGTAGCCGATTGTTTCCTTGAAGCCCCTCGGGAGTGCTCTGGCGATCGCCTTGCGCAGGGCTTGCATGACCGGTCGGCGCTCCGCAGGCAGTGCGGCGTAGTACGCATCGGGTGATGCGGCACCACGTGGCGCCTTGAAGGCCGCTGAGGCCGAAGCGGAACCACGCGCTGCTGCCTTGCTGGCCTTCTTGGCTGCACCGCGCGCGATGGCCTTGGACCTCTTCGTGCTGGCTGGCTTGCCCATGACTCCATGCTAGATGCAGCGCGCCTGCCGACCCCTCCGCTACGCTCCGACGGAACGATGTCCATGCGCGCCTCACAGCCTCGCCAAGACAAGCCGCCCCTGCTGGCTGCCGTCGCGTGCCTTGCTGCAGCGATCTGGTCCCTCATCGGCGCGACCGACATCGGCGTGTGGACGTTCTAGGTCCTGCCGCTCTGACTGGGCATCCTGCTCGTGGGGATCTTCAGCGCCCGGCTCCCCTTGACCCGGCTCACCTACAGCATGCTCGCGGTCGGCTTCATCATGCAGTGCGTCGGTGGCCGCTACACGTTTTCCGCGGTCCCCTTGCCCGATGGCTTCGTTGAAGGGCTCGGCCTGACCCGCAACCCGATCGATCGCGTGGGTCATGTGCTGCAAGGCTTCATCTCTGCCGTCTTCCTGCGCGAAGTGGTGCTGCGGCGAACGTCGCTGCCACCAGGCTGGTGGCTCGCCGCCTTGATCACGGGGACCTGTCTTGGTTTCTCGGCGTTCTACGAACTCGCCGAGGCATGGATGGTCATCGCGTTCTATCCCGATGCCGGCCCCGAATGGCTCGGCACGCAGGGTGATCCCTGGGACGCGCAGTGGGACATGACCATGGCGCTCGTGGGCGCGATCGCCGCGCAGCTCATGCTCGGTGCCGCGCAGGACCGGGCGCTCCACGCGCGATCATGACAGCTCGCCTATCGCGGGGAGCGCGAAGGCGAGACTCCATCGACAACCAGCCCATCAGTCCTTTGAGGTCTTCGTGGCTCGACTGGCGCGCGCACCCGACCGCTTGCGGCTTCCGTGCTTGCGGAACACCGCCTTCGATTCGGTGCGGGCCTGCGGCGTGGCCCGCAGGGAGAAGAGCGCCTGCTGCGCCGCGCGATAGGCGGTGGCATGATCGACGATCGGTTGCGGATACTCCTCGCCGATGCGGCAACCGATCATCTGCTGAAGCAAGCCCGGCATCAGCGCCGGTTCCGCCAGGAACTCGTCCGGCACCGGCTGCAGTTCGGGCACCCACCGACGGATGAAGACCCCGGTCGGATCGTGGTCCTCGACCTGCTTGCGCGGCGAGTAGATCCTGAGCGTGTTGATGCCTGTGGTGCCCGATTGCATCTGCACCTGCGAGTAGTGGATGCCCGGCTCGTAGTCGAGGAATTGCCGACCGAGCCACGGCGCGAACGATCGCCAGTCCAGCCACAGATGATGGCTGGCGAAGCTCACCAGCATCGCTCGCATGCGGAAGTTGATCCATCCGGTCTGGACCAGCGCGCGCATGCACGCGTCGACCATGGGGTAGCCGGTCCTCCCCTCTTGCCATGCCGCGAGCCGCTGCGCCGCAAGCGCGGGATCCATGCCCGTCCGCAGCGATTCGGTGCACGGCATCATGCAACGGTGCTCGATCGCCGGCTCGTCCTCGAGCTTCTGCATGAAGTGGCAGTGCCACGCCAGACGCGACATGAAGCTGCGCACCGAGCCACGCCAGGCACGGAGGTCACTGCTCGCCTCCCCTTCCTCGCCGAGTTGGCCGAGCCGCCGTGCAGCACCCTGCCATGCGCGACGCACGCTCATCGTGCCCCACGCCAGGTGCGGCGAGAGCCGCGAGCACGATTCCCAGGCCTCGACGGGTGACCCCATCGTGCGCTGGTAGTCGCGGCCCCGCTCAAGCAGGAAGGAGTTGAGGCATGCCGCTGCGTTCGACGATCCGCCGCGCTGCCTGAGTGCAACACGCGTGTCGGGACCAAGGCCAAGCACGGAGGAGAGCCCCGGTTCGTGCGGGGCGATCGTTGCAGCAGCGGGCGAACGAAGCATGGTCGGAACCGGGTGCCGTGCCCGCTTCATGAACTCCTGCCAACGACCCGACCAACCATCGCGACCCGGATTGGGACGCAGCACGCCGTTCTGCGCCCACTCACGGAAGGCAATGCCCTTCGCACGGCACCACCGAGCCACGGCACGATCGCGCGCATAGGTGATCGCGTTTCCGGTTTCCTCGTGCGCAAGAACGGACTCGATCGGCTCGGCGGCGTG
>SYIB01000301.1 GCA_005798965.1 Planctomycetia bacterium | reverse complement strand
TCGAGCTCGACGACGAGCTTGGCCTTGGGCAAGGGCTGACGGATGGCCACCGCCACCCGGCGGGTCAGATCGACCATGCCTTCGTGCCGAAGCTGCACGAAGCGGCACTCGTTCAGGCCCACCGCCGTGATCCACATGTGGACCGCAGCACCGTAGCGACGGATGATGGCCGCGCAGAACTGCGCATGTCGATCGCGGAGCGCGACCTCATCATTCCGCTTGGGAATCATCCAGATTGGGAGCGCATCTTCCGAGAGGTCGAGCAGCGGCCCGAGCATGATGCGCTTGCCCGACGTGGCGGCGTACTGGATCCATCGATCGAGGTTCGACAGCTCGAACGAGCCAGGCTGCGGCTCGAGCGCGCGCCACGGCGTGGGGATGATGAGCAGATCGATGTCGGCCAGCACCGGCGCGATCCGCAATGGATCCATGGAGAGGTCGATCCGGACGCCGACAGCCGACCGGGATGCGCCCCGCGAGGCATACCGCACGCGCAACAGCGCCTGGGCGTGCGCGAGCGCCAGCAACTCGCTTGCGGCGATCGCCTCGGCCAGCGCCTGGCGGCTGGCGTGCTCGGCACGCATGAAGTCGCGCTCGACCATGGCCTCGGTGAAGAGCGACCGCGCGCGATCGAGCCGCTTCAAGGCTGGCTGGGCAAGTGGGTGGTCGGCGAAGAGCCAGTCATCGCACTTGGCCAGGCAGAGCCGGATCTGGTTCCGTGCCAGCTCAAGCACCAAGCGGTACGGCTGCTCGCGCAACTGCAGCAGGCACGTGGCGACCATGCTGGTGCCTGCACCCGAATCGAAGCCCAGGCACACGCCCGCGGAGCGCTGGTGCTCCACTTGGCAACGCAGCTCGCCATCGGCCATGGCCACCGATGCCGGGAGCGGGGTCTCATCCTGCCCGAGCGTGTAGGCCAGCGACAGCGTGGGCTGCACGGCCTTGGCGCTGGTCGCAGGGTCGACGGCGAAGCGGAGCATCGGGAGCGTGAGTGTATCGGTGCATCCACCCACGGAACGAGTGGCCGAAGAACCGCACTACACTCGAATCGATGATGCTGGCCGCCGACGCCGTCTTTTCGACCGACCTGCCGCTGCCGGGGCGCCGTCAAGGCAAGGTCCGGGATGTGTACGGCCTGCCGGGGCGCACGCCGCCGGCCCTGCTGGTCGTGGCCACCGATCGCGTGAGTGCCTTCGACGTCGTCATGCCCACGCCCATGCCGGGCAAGGGGCGCCTGCTGACGCAGGTCAGCCTCGGCTGGTTCCGGTGGCTGCGCGAGCAGCAGCTGGTTGCCGATCATGTGCTCTCGACCGATGTGCCTGCAGAGTGCCTCCATGACGAGGCCCTCGCCGCATCACTCACCGGCCGCGTGATGCAGTGCCGCGCTGCGCGCGTCATCCCGATCGAGTGTGTGGCCCGCGGTTACCTCGCCGGCAGCGGCTGGTCCGAGTACCAGCGTCACGGGACGGTGTGCGGCATCGCGCTCCCGGAGGACCTGCGGCAGTGCGACCGATTGCCCGAGCCCATCTTCACGCCCGCGACCAAGGCAGAGCAAGGTCACGACGAGAACATCTCGCCGATGCAGGCGCAGGAGGCCCTCGAGCGCGATCCCGTGTGGTCACGCTTCGGCGGCCGCGCGCTGGCCCAGCGACTCGAACGCCTCACGATCGAGCTGTACTCACGCGCCGCGAACCATGCGCGATCGCGCGGCGTGATCCTGGCTGACACGAAGTTCGAGTTCGGCCTGGCGCTCGATGCGTTCGGTGAACCGACCGATGAGCTGCTGATCATCGACGAAGTGCTGACGCCGGACTCGAGCCGCTACTGGCCTGCCGACCGATATGAGGCAGGGCGCGATCAGCCCAGCTTCGACAAGCAAGTGCTGCGCAACTGGCTGCTCGATGAGGTGGCCGCCGGCCGCTGGAACAAGGAAGCCCCGGGACCACGGCTGCCCGAGTCGGTTCTTGAGCTCACGCGCGAGCGCTACCGCGAGATCGCGCGCCTCCTCGCCTAATTCCGCCCCCCGATCGGCAGGGAATTGCCCCATTGGGGTGGCTCCGATGCCCTCTCGGGCTACCCTTCCCCGACCATGATCTTGACCCAAGCCAGCGCGAGCAGCCTCATCGCCACAGCGCTCCTGTCCACGATGCCTGCATTCGCCCAATGCCCGGGTGATCTGGATGCAACCGGTCTCGTCGACGGCGCGGACCTCGCCGTGCTCCTGGGCGCATGGGGCTGCACTGGCGCATGCCCGGGCGACCTCGACAAGGATTCGATCGTGGACGGGAACGATCTGGGCCTGATGCTCGCCGCGTGGGGAGCATGCCCACCCACGACGCCGGCGGCCGAGGCCGCGCTCGCGGCAGTCACACTCCCTGCGTGGCCTTGGGCGAGCTGGGTCGACACCTACAACGCGAATGGAAGCGTCGGCATTGCAATCGATCCGGGCCAGCATCCGAGTCTGGCTGGCCGTGCTGCCCTGCTCTGGGTCATCGACGATCGCTCGCCGACCGAGTGGGCCGGCAACGCCACCCTCACGGATTCCCGAGCCTCAGGCCCTCAATCGGTCACGTGCCCATCAGGGACGATTCAAGGAAATGTCATCGCATTGAATGTGACCGGATTGGTGGCCGGCAGCGGCGATGCGCCCGCGCGCGGGTACGACCTCGTGCTCGACATGGACCAGGATGGCACGCTGTCGCCCGGGGACCTCATCGATGGCCGCGACGGCGGCGCCGGCTTCTGGTGGACCCGCGACCTTGCTGCGCTGGGCCCCTACACGACGGCGACGATCGCCTCGCATGACGTGAACGATGCCGACATCATCGATTCGATGGAACTCGAGCGCGTCTACTACCCCACCAATGCGCCGGGCCTGCGTCCGATCGTGGCGATCTCCCACGGCAACGGCCACAACTACGCGTGGTACGACTACCTCGGCAATCACCTCGCCAGCTGGGGTTTCGTCGTCATGAGCCACCAGAACGACACGATCCCCGGCATCACGTCGGCAACCGTGACGACGGTCGAGCACACCGAAAGCTTCATCGCTCAGTACGCCACGATGGGCGGCGGGGTGCTCGCGGGCAAGGTCGACGTCGATCGCATCGCCTGGATCGGCCACTCGCGCGGCGGTGAAAGCGTGACCTACGGCTACGACCGGCTGTTCGACGGCACCTTCACTTCGCCGTCGTATGGCCTTGCCGACATCAAGTGCGTGATCGCCATCGCACCGACCGACTTCCTCGGTACCGCCAGCGCCAACCCCCACGCCGTCCCCTACATGCTGCTCTACGGGGCAGCCGATGGCGACGTGTGCGGTTGCCCGGACAGCGACATCGCCGACAGCTTCAACCTGTACGAGCGAGCCACCGGGCTGCGGCATTCGACCTACGTCCACGGCGCCGACCACAACGACTTCAATTGCTGCGGGACCAACGATTTCAGCGGCCCCGCCGGAACGGCCATCGGCACCACGCTCGCGCAAGACGTGGCCAAGGCCTCGATCCTCGCCATGATCCGCAGGTCGATGTTCGATGACCGCGCGATGGAGGAGTTCCTGTGGCGCCAGAACGAATCGCTCCGCGCGATCGGTCAATCGTCGACCGTGACGGTCGTGCGAGAGTTCAAGCCTGCAGCAGGCACGGCCTCGCCGATCGACGACTTCCAAGCCAATACCGCGACCACGGTCTCTACCAGCGGCGGCGCCGTCAACGCCGCCGGCATCACCAACCTGATCGAGGCCCTGGCGAATGACAACAACACGACCTTCACCTGGCTGACCTCGGATCCGTGGAATGGTGCCGTCCGCAATCGCACCACCGATTCCTCACGCGCCGGGGTCTTCGACTGGACCGCCGCAGGATCGATCACCTGGAGCGTGCCGGCATCCCTCGCGGATTTCAGGCAGGCTCGTGCACTCTCCTTCCGGGCCGCGCAGGGCACGCGACACCCCAATACGGTCGCCGCGCTCGGGGATCTGGACCTCACGGTCATGCTGCGCGATACGAATGGGTTGGAGCGTTCGATCCGCATCGGTACCCTCGGTGGCGGCATCGAAGAGCCTTACCAACGCTCGGGCTTCGGGTCTGGTGCCGTCGGTTGGCAGGCCGAGTTCGAGACTGTGCGCATCCTGCTCAGCGATCTCCGATCGGGCGGTGGCGCGTTCGACCTCTCCTCCATCGCCACGGTGCAGTTCCGCGTCGGCGGGGCCGATGGCTCCGCCCAGGGGCGCCTCATGATCGACGACCTCATCCTCGAGAACTGAACCAATGACCACGCTGCTTGCCGCACTCGCCCTCGCGATCGTGCCTCCGTCCATCCCCGCTCCGGCCAAGGAGCTTCCGGCGCAGGTTCCGCCTGCGCAGGCTCCATCGGACCTTGCGCCCGTCCCCGCCACGCCCGCGTCACCCATCGCGATCGTCGCCGTGCAGCCCTTCACCATCGCGCAGCCGTACCGGCATCGGTTCCGCAAGGATGGAGCGGAGTTCACCAGCGGGCACCTGCTGGTGGTCCGTGCCGAGACCGGATTCGTGCAGCCGCGCCAAGTGGCTGAACCGGTGCTCTGCGTCGGCTCGCAGACGGCCGAACGCCTCTGGAGCGATCCCGCGACGGGACTCATCGTGGCCATCGTTCCATCGTGGATCGAGCGCGCCAAAGACGGCACCGAGCGCGCTGGCGATCCCTCGACCGATCTGGCCTGGTTCGCTTCGCCCGAGCTGCCCGAGCGCGTGGACGCAGCGTGGATCGCTGCAGAACGCGCTCGTGCCGAGACCGCGCGCGCCACGGGCGGCATGCGCAAGGCCTCGACGCGCGAGATCGTTCGCCATGAGCGTCTTGATGCAGCATCGCAGGATGCGCTCATCGCTCGCGCCAGTGAACTCCTGCCGGACCCCGCGGCCCGCTGAGTCAGCGCAGCGCAGCGTCGACCACGTTGCGCAGGAGCATGGCGACCGTCATCGGTCCGACGCCGCCGGGCACAGGGCTCAGCCATCCAGCCACACCAGCCACGGCTGGATCCACGTCCCCCACCGTCGTCGTCCGGCCGTCGGCGCCCTTGATGCGATTGATGCCCACATCAATGACCACCGCACCCGGCTTGATCCAGTCGCTCTTCACCAAGCCTGGCACGCCGGCCGCGGCGATGACGATGTCTGCATCACGGCAGAGTTCCGCAAGCCCCTGCGTGAACTTGTTCGCGCTCACGACGGTGGCCTCGGCACGCATCAGGAGCACGGCGATCGGCTTGCCCACGATGTTGCTCGCGCCGACGACAACCGCGCGTGCGCCGCGCAGCCCGATGCCGGTGTGCTCGATCATCTCGAGCGTCGCCAGCGCCGTGCACGGGACAAGGCTCCTGCGACCGTAGACCACGTTGCCGATGTTGGCCGGGTTCACGCCTTCGACGTCCTTCTCAGGTGCGATGAGCGATTGCACACGCTCGGCATTGATTGCCGGCGGCAGTGGCATGTGCACCATGATCGCCCTCACGTCCTCGTCGGTGTTCATGAGCAGCACTCGGCCGGCGACATCCTCGTAGCTCGCCTCGGCCGAGAGCTCGTGGAGGTGGTATTCGATGCCCACCTCGGCGCAGGTCTTGGCTTGATTGTGCGCGTAGAGCGCAGCACCCGTGTCGGGACTCGCCAGGACCGCGTCGAGCCGGACCGGGCGCCCCGCCCGCACGATGCGATCGCGAAGGTCTGCCTTGACTCGGGCCGACAGGTCCTTGCCATCGATCGGGCGGGCGCTCATGAGACGGAATCTAGCGACCCCCACGCCGTATGGTCGTGAGCGCCCCGCGTGCTAGGCTGCATGCTCCAAGGAGCCACGTCATGCTGACCACCCTGCTTGCCTCGTTTGTCCTCACCCTGGCGGCCGCGCCGATGGTGCCCGCACAGGATGCCGCCAAGCCCGCTGCCAAGCCCGCTGCCAATCCCGCCGCCAAGGCCGAGCGCCTGACGCCCGGCATGGCCGCACCCAAACTCGATGTGAAGGAGTTCATCAAGGGCAACGCGGTCGACGGCTTCAAGGCCGGCCAGGTCTACGTCGTCGAGTTCTGGTCGACCTGGTGCGGGCCATGCATCCGCGCCTTCCCGCACCTCTCCGAACTCCAGAAGGAGTACGGCGACAAGGTGACCATCATCGGCGTGAACATCTGGGAGCGCCCCTACGACGACGGCACGCTGGCCAAGGTCAAGGGGACCGTCGAGAAGCAAGGCGACAAGATGGCCTACACCGTCGCCTACGACGGCCCCGATGCGAAGACCGACAAGGCGTGGATGGCCGCGGCCGGTCGCAACGGCATCCCGAGCGCCTTCATCGTCGACCAGAAGGGCATGGTCGCGTGGATAGGCCACCCCATGCAGATGGACCCGGTGCTGGCCAAGGTCGTCGCCGGCGACTGGAACCCCGATGAAGCCAAGAAGCTCGCCGAAGCCGACGCGAAGGAAGCCGAAGCTGGCCGCGCCCTGCAGAAGGCATCGCGTGACCTCCTGAAGTCGCGTGTGACCGCCCGCGAATCAGGCGACTGGTCCGCTTGGACCACGACGATCGACAGCCTCATCGAGTCGACCAAGGGCACGCCGAACCAGCTCCAGTTCCGCATGATGAAGTTCCAGACGCTCATCGGCGAAGCCAACATGCCCCAACCCGGCTACGAGCTTGGCACGCAACTCCTCGTCGACGGCAAGGGCGACGCCCAGATGCTCAACGCGATCGCCTGGTTCGCGGTGCAGGATGACTCGGTCATGAAGCGCAACCTCGACTTCTGCCTCAAGGCTGCGCAAGCCGCCAACGAGGCGACCAAGGGCGAGGACGGAGCGATCCTCGACACCCTCGCCCGCGTGCACTGGGAACGTGGCGAAAATGCCAAGGCCATCGAACTGCAGGAGAAGGCCGTCAGCCTGTCCAAGGACACGCCGATGGCCCAGGAAATGCAGGAGACGCTCGAGACCTACAAGAAGGGCACGTGAGCGACAGGGGCAAGGGCCACTCCAACCGTCATCATGACGAAGCCCGGCCTCGCGCCGGGCTTCGTTGCATCATGGCTCCTTGGCGAGCGACGGCTCGCTTCACATGCCAGGTGGCGCTCAGCCCAGCGCCGCTTGGTTGCCGGCGCCCGTGCGCTCAGCCTGCGACCTCGACCTCGCGTGACTCGTCCGCGCTGCGGTAAATCGCCTCCACGAGCGCCTGGACCCGTCGACCGGCCGCAGCATCGGCGTGCGGCTTCGCGCGCCCCCCGACGGCGTCGATGAACTGGCGGTACTGCTCGTCCCACATCTGGCGCTCGGGATCCTCGGCGACGAAGTGCGGCTTCAGGTCGACGAGGTGTCCCTCCTCTTCCGTGGCGATCGAGACCTCCTTGCCGAAGACCTGGAACGCAGCACCCGCCTTGGACCCAATCACGCAAAGACCATCCTTGACGTGACCATCCGGGAGATTGGCGGCCCACGTCACGTTCATCTCGATGGTCAAGCCACCCTCGCACCGTACGAGCGCGGTGGCGCTGTCCTCGACGTCGCACACCCCGTCGTACTTCGGCGGCCCCGCCCACATCGAGGTGTAGGTGTAGCCACGCATGGCTGCGCCGAGCCCGCGGCTGGTCGCACCGCTCGCCCGCATGGGACGGGGCGAACCGGCCAGCCAGAGCGATAGGTCGAGCATGTGCACGCCAAGGTCGATCAGCGGACCGCCGCCGGAGCGGGACTTCGTGGTGAACCAACCGCCGAGCCCGGGGATCCCACGGCGCCGGTAGAGCCCGCACTTGATGTGCTCGATCCTGCCGAAGCGGCCGGCGTCGATGAAGGCCTTGACGCACCGGGCCGCCGGGCTGCCCCGGCAGACGAAGCCGATCTGGAGCGTGGTCCCTGCGCGCGCCGCAGCAGAGGCGATCTCATCGCACTGCGCGGTGTTCATGGCCATGGGCTTCTCGAGGAGCACGTGCTTGCCGGCGGCCAAAGCCTTCATCGCGCAGGGATGGTGCTGGTCGTTGGGCACGCAGATCGCCACGGCGGCGATCTCCTTGACCGCGAGCAGCGCATCGATGCTCGCGCACGCGCGCGCACCATGGGCCGCTGCAAACTGCTCACCCCGCTCGGGCTTGATGTCCCAGACCCCCACCATGGGAAGGCCGGCACGCGTTGCCGCCTGCGCGTGCACGCCGCCGATCCCGCCGCAGCCGATGATGCCGATGCCGAAGGCCATGGTCGCTCCTTGCGTGCTCCGTGACGTGGAGCGCCCCTAGAATAGCTCGACCATGAGCAAGCAGCCCATCGTGATCGTCGGAGGCGGCATCGTCGGTCTCTCGACCGCGTACGAACTCAGTGAGCGCGGCTACGACGTGGTGGTACTCGACCGCGAGATGATCCACGACAGCGCCTCGTGCGGCAACGCCGGCATGCTCTCCATCGGTCACCCTCCGCTCACGCGACCCGGCGTGAGCGTGCGCGGGCTGAAGTGGATGCTGGATCCGACGAGCCCCCTCTACATCAGGCCGCGGCTCGATCCGGGCCTGATCTCCTGGCTCTGGAACTTCCACCAGCACTGCAACCAGGGCCATCTCAATCGCTGCATGGTCACGCTCTGCCAGATGGGATGGCGCTCGCTCGAGCGATTCGAGCGCACGATCGATGCCGAGTCGATCGACTGCGGCTATCGCCGCACCGGCTGGCTTGACGTCGTCCTGCACGAGGAGAACATGGATGCCGCCGAGGCTGAGGCGGCCATGCTCGCCACGCATGGGTTCACGCATGAGCGCCTCGACGGCGCGGCGCTACGCGCCATGAGCCCCTGCTTCACCGACGAGGTCGCCGGTGCCGTGCTTCACAAGGACAGCGCGAACATCGATCCTCGTGCCTACACCAAGTGCCTCGCTCGCGTGCTTGAGCGCCGTGGCGTGCGCGTACTGACGGGTCCAGCGTGGGATGCCACCGGTCTCGAGCGCGATGGAACCGGTCACGTCACCGGCGTCGTGTGCAGCAACGGCAGTGTGGTCAGCGGTGCGAGCGTCGTGCTCGCTGCTGGCGTGTGGAGCACCGGCCTCGCTGCGGGCGTGGGCCTCGACCTTCCGATGCAAGGTGCACGCGGCTATCACGTCCAGCTCGATGGCATGCCGGGCGTGCCGGCCACCGCCTGCGTGCTGCATGAGACGTTCATCGCCGTCACGCCCATGGGCGGTCGGCTGCGCTTGGCCGGCACACTCGAGATCAGCCCACTTGATGCGCCTCCGATGCCGCGCCGGCTGGCCATGCTTGCCGATGGTGCCCGGGCGTACCTGCGTGGCATCGAGCACGCGCGTGCGAGCGAACATTGGTCGGGCTGGCGCCCCTGCCTGGCCGACGGCATGCCGGCCATCGGCTGGGTTCCGGGTGTCGAGGGCCTCATGCTGGCCACGGGCCACGCCATGCTGGGCATGACGCTCGGGCCCGTGACCGGTGAACTTGTGGCCGACCTGATCGATGGACGTCGCCCGAGCATCGACCTCTCGATGGTCGATCCCGCTCGGCTGATGGCTGCCGTGGCGTGAGCCGTATCGCTACGATTCGGGGCATGCGTCGCATTCCCGCTGCCCTCGTCGTCGCCTGTCTGGCCACGCTGCCCGCCTGCACCCGTGAACTGGAGGCCCGCAACCGCGAGCTCGTGACCGAGGTGGATGCCCTGCGCGGCGAGAGTTCCGAATCGACCCGTTCGATCGAGCGCATGACTGTGCAGCTGGCCGAGCGCGACAAGGCGCTGACCGAGGCCAACCGCACCGTCACCGAAGCCCGTGCCGCTGCCGAGGAGTCCAAGGCCATCGCCGTGAAGGCGCAGGGCGATGCCGAGGAAGCCAAGCGCGCGGCCGCCGATGCGGACCGCCGCGCCGCAACCGCCGTCGCCGATGCCAACGCCGCCAAGGACCAGCGCGACGCTGCGCTCAAGCGTATCGATGAGGTCACGTCTGAACTGTCCAAGTCCAAGGGTGCAAGCGACACGAGCGTTGCCGAACGCACCAAACTCGACGCCGACCTCGACCAGGCGCGCAAGGATGCAGTCGCGGCACGCGAGCAGCGCGACCGAGCCGTCTTCGAGCGCGACGAAGCCATCAAGGTCGCCGATGGCATGAAGACTGCCGAGCAGCCCGAGTCCGAGGGCGGCACGGCAATCATCGCGATCGTGGGCGCCGTCATCGGTGCGGTCGCGGTACTGCTCTTCACCTCGGCCCGCAAGGCCCTCGCAGGCGGCTGATGCTTCGACTGGACCGCTGCATCCTCGCGGCTGCAGCGCTGCTGCTTCAGCACACGACGCTCGCACAGCCCCCTGCGGCGCTCGTCCCTGAGCGCTCCAATGCGCTCGTCATCGTGCTCGACCGCGTGGGCACCGGAGATGTCGGTTTCCTTGGATCGACGCTCGGCGCCACACCGAATCTCGATGCGCTCGCCGCGCGCGGCATGGTGCTCCAGCGAGCCTACGCGGCGTCACCCCAGCCTTCGCCCGCCCGTGCGGCGATCCTCACCGGTCGCTGGCCCAACGCCATGGGCTTCGAGTTTGCCATGCCGATGGGTGACGAAGCGTCTTCTCCCGACTCTGCAGCGCGAGGTCTTCTTCCCGGCACGCCGACCATCGGCTCGCAGTTCGCAGCAGGCGGCTGGTCCACCGGATTCGTGGGCTCGTGGCAGATGGGCGTGACGGCCGAGCAGGCACCCATCGCGATGGGCTTCGGCTTCGATTGCTTCGTCGCCCACGCCACGCGCACCCGCAAGCCGCGACCCGGCAAGGACGACGGGTTCTCGCTTCGCAGCCTCGGTGCGGTGAACGAAGGGTTCGATCGACTCGAAGACGCCATGACCGCCTGTGCCACCGGGTTCATCGAGCGCGAGCGATCCAAGCCGTGGCTGCTCGTGGTCGCGCTCCCAGGGCTCTCGCCTCCGCTCGCGCCAACCACCGATGATCTCGCGGCCTTCCACACGCTCGAGGGCCGTCGGCGCGAGATGGCTGCCTCGCTCCGCTCGCTCGACCGCTCGATCGGAACCATGCTCGCGACCATCGAAGCCACGGGTCAGGCCGCGCGCACCATGATCGTCGTGATCGGCGATACTGGCGGGTCGATCGCGTTGGGATCGTCCAATGGCACCCTGCATGGCGACTTCGGCACGTGCTTCGAGGCCGGCCTGCGCGTGCCGATGATCATCGCCCTGCCTGGCCGCATCCCGCCCGGGTCGACCTACCCCCATCCGGTCACCGGAGCTGATGTGCTGCCGACGATGGCCGCCGCACTCGGTCAGCCTGCTCCAGCAACGATCGACGGTGTCGACCTGGTGCCCTTCCTCACGGGTGCAGCCGCGGGGCTTCCGCACACCGAACTGCACTGGCAGGCCGGGCAGAGTGCAGCGACGATGTTCTCCGGCCTCAAGTACGTCATTCCGCTCGATGGTGCGCCGTCGATCTATCGCATTGACCAGGATCCCAACGAGTCGATCAACGGCGCCGAGGATTCGGTCGACGCGTACACCATGCTTCGCGAGCGCCACGAACGATGGAGCCAAGCATTGCCGCGGGCCAGATGGCTTCAGGATGGAACGATCCCCGAATCCCAGCGCGCTCCGGCGCCGCCACCGGCGATGCCCGACCCTGGCAAGCGACGTGCACCCAAGGTCGATCCCGAAGGCTGACGAGATTGGCCGCACGCCATCCCGGCGCCGCTGATCAACGGAGCATCGACCACGAATCCACGATCTCAAAGGCGAGTACCGAAGCGAGTCGCGCGGTCCGGCCATCGGCGTCGAGCGCCGGGGCGAGTTCGGCAAGGTCGACCCCGCGAACACTGCAGGATGCGATGCATCGGCGGATGCTCTCGGCCGCCTCTGGTCCGACGCCCAGCGGCGTCGGCGCACTCACGCCGGGCGCGTAAGCGGCCGCGAAGCAATCCAAGTCGACCGTGAGGTGCACGCGCTCGTGGCGCGTGATCGCCGCAAGCGAGGCATCGATGCGATCGGGTGCAAGCGCTGCCGGCCCCTGCCATGCGTAGCCTTGCTCCTGGGCTCGTGCGAACAGCGCGGCCGTGTTGCTGGCGCGTTGGATGCCCAACGCCAGTGCAGCGAAAGAACGATCGTTCGCGGCGCACCACGCCTGGATCTGCGAATAGCTCGTGCCGCTGTTGGGCCCCTCGGTGGGCACAGGGCGGTTGTCCAAGTGCGCATCGAGGTTCACGCTGGCCGTGACGCCGTCGAGGGGAACGGCCCCATCGCGCGTCGCCAGACCGAGCCAGTGGCCGAACGCCACATCATGGCCGCCGCCGAAGACGAGCGTCCGCGCGCCCCGCGACTGCGCGATCGCCACACGACGCGCGAGTTCCTGCTGCGCACCCAGCACGTCGTCACCCTGGGCGATCACATCGCCGCCATCAGCGAGCGCGATCGGCTGGACCGGGCACGGCAGGTTCGAGCACGCACGACGGAGCGCCGTCGGAGCCTCAGCTGCGCCTGCACGGCCCTTGTTGCGCCGCACACCCGCATCGACCGCGTAACCGATGATGACCACGGTGCCCAGTGCAGCGTCGCTGCTGTCCCAGTTCCACGGCTGGACCACCTGGTGCCAGCGGCGCGCGCGGGGGTCATGGCCATCGTCGCGACCGGACCATGCATCAGCCGCTGCCGGGCGCCAAAGCATCACTTCTTCTCCTTCGAGCCGCCCAAGAGCCCATCAAGCGCCTTGCCGGCTCCGTCGATCACGCCTTTGCCGACGCCCTCGATCGCCTTGCCCCCATGCTCGCCGATCTTGCCCATCAGTTCCTTCGCCATGCCGGCTCCATCGCCGAGGCCCGACAGCGCACCATCGAGAGCCTTCACAGCGCCATCGGCCAACTGCGATGCACCCTTCTTGAGGACCGCGGCCACCACGTCGTCAAGGATGATCGTCATCAGCTGGTCGCCAAGGTTGCCCGTCGGGTTGTCCGAGCTCACGTCACGAAGCACGAGTTCGCCCAGCGTGACGTCGAGCCCCGTGGGCACCTTCGCCACGTCGCCGCTCGCGATCAGCCGCACGTTGCGCAGCGTGAGCTGGCGGATCAGGACCTTGGTGCCCGACCCGGCTGCAGGCTTGGGTTCCGCGGGCACAGCAGTACCGCCCATCGCCTTCGAGGCGTTGTCGACGACCTGCTGCATATTGATGATGCCGTCCTTCTTCTCCAGTCGAAGCACCAGGCCATCGATGAGCATCGTGGGGATGACGATGTCCTGGCTGAGCGCCGCGAGCACACCGACTTCGATATCCAAGCGGTCCAGCGCCAAGCACGGCTCGGGCGAGAAGCCCGTTGGATTGCCGACCTGCAGCCCATCGAGGCTCGTGCTCGGGCGAATGATCCCGATCGAGGCCGACGACAGACCGACGTCCACGCCCAGAAGTCGTGGTCCGACGGCACGGACGGCCGTGACCACGATCGAATCGAGCGCGGCGACGGCGGCCACTCCAGCCACGACGAGCAGCACCACGATCACGATGCCCCAACGCGCCAACCGACGTGCGATTCCAGTCATGAAGGGACGCTACCACGCGACCGCTCCGATGGCCGCCTATGATCTGCACCCCATGAACGACCCGGACCTCAACGATCCCCGCGTCAAGGATGCCATGGCCCATGTGAAGGCCATCCTTGGTTTCATCGGCGATGACCCGGAGCGCGAGGGCCTGCTTGAGACCCCCAAGCGCGTGGTCAAGGCCATGTACGAGCACTTTCAGGGGTACTCCATGCGCCCCGGGGACGTGCTGTCCAAGACCTTCACGGAGATCGAAGGCTACGACCAGATGGTGCTGCTCTCGGACATCGACGTGCACAGCCACTGCGAGCACCACATGGTGCCATTCATCGGCAAGGCCCACGTGGCGTACATCCCCGATGGCAGGGTGGTCGGGCTCTCCAAGCTCGCCAAGCTCGTCGAGATCTATTCCAAGCGCCTGCAGGTCCAGGAGAAGCTCACAGCACAGATCGCGAACGCGCTCCAGGAGCACCTCAAGCCCCGCGGCGTCGCGGTCGTCGTGCAGGCCCGTCACTTCTGCATGTGCTATCGCGGCGTGCATCAGCCCAGTGCATGGACGACCACCAGCAAGCTCTTCGGCGAGTTCCTCGAGAGTTCGGCCACGCGAGCCGAGTTCCTGAAGTTGATCGAGTTGCCGAGACCGGATCGCTGAGGCCGCTCCTCAGGCAGGTGCACAGCGCCACCCGCCGCACGAGCACCAGCCCGGCCTCGGGTGGTTCGTGCCGATAGCATCCCGCGTTCCATGAGCGACAGCCCCAAGACAATGGACGACATCGTGGCCCTCTGCCGGCGCCGCGGCTTCATCTTCCAGTCGAGCGAGATCTACGGCGGGATCAACGGTTTCTGGGATTACGGCCCGCTGGGCACCGCCCTCAAGCGCAACCTGAAGAACGCCTGGTGGAGCGACGTCGTCGAGCGTGAACTGCTCGGGCCCGATGGCGAGCCAGTCGACATCGTCGGCGTGGACTGCACGATCATCATGAACCCGAAGACGTGGGTCGCCTCCGGCCACGCCGTTGGGTTCAACGACCCGATGGTCGACTGCCGCGAGTCGAAGCAGCGCTACCGAGCCGACCATCTCGTGGTGCTCGGCCGCATGGCCGGTGATTCGCGGCTCTGGGCGTTCGTC
>SYIB01000300.1 GCA_005798965.1 Planctomycetia bacterium | reverse complement strand
TTCCGCGTAGGTCGTTGCATCGACGAGGCCGGCCGGGATCACGGGGACGATGAGCCAGTACAGGTCGACCGCCGACATGAACAGCATCCAGGCTGCGGACAGCGCGAGGGTGACGTTCCAGCGCTTCATCCAGCGGCTGATCATGAAGACGAACGGCACCACGAAGTGGCCCGCGATGAGCAGCCAGCTGAACACGGTCCAGTCGCCCATCTGGCGGGCCATGAACCATGTGGTCTCCTCGGGGATGTTGCCGTACCAGATCAGCATGTACTGGCTGAAGCCGATGTAGGCCCAGAAGACGATGCCGAAGGCGAAGATGTACTTGCCGAGGTCCTGAAGGTGCTCGCGGGTCACGATGCCCTTGAGCGCACCGAGCGACTGCAGGCGGATCGTGACCAGCGCCATGGCGCTGAACCCGGCCGTGCAGCAGACGGTGAAGAAGTAGACGCCGAACATCGTGCTGAACCACGTCGGGGTGATCGACATCATCCAGTCGAACGCGGCAAAGGTCACCGTCAGGCCGAAAAGGATGATCGACGGGCCGGAGAGCTTCTGCAGGCGATCGGTCGTGGCGGTGCCGCCGGCCGAATCCTGCGCGGTCGAGCCCTTGAAGAAGACCGTGGCGAGCACGGCCCAGACCGCGAAGTAGATCGCGGCACGCAGCACGAAGAAGTTCGGGTTCAGCCAGCCGGACTTCTTGAGCACGTTGTCGTACTCAGCGGGTTCGTGCTGCTGCATGTGCTCGAGGTTCGCCCATGGCCACAGCACGTCGAGGCCGAGCGCGTGCGTGCCGGGCTCATGGTGCTGTCCGCCCTTCCACCACAGCCAGAGCAGTGGCAGCATGAACGGGATCCACAGCCAGCGCAGGTTCGCGGCGAGCGCCTCGGCCGGACGGCGCACCGCCACCGACCATCCCGCGCGGGTCAGGAACTGGATCATCGTGAAGAACAACCCCCCCAGCGAAATCGCGAGGATGAAGGTGAACGACACGAGGTAGAGCTTCGCGGTCTCGTTGGGGTTGCCGCCCTTCCACGCGAGCCACGCAGCGACTGCCAGCAGCAGCGCTGCAGCGGCTTGGAGCCGACCGCCGATGCGGGCGATCGCCGCATCGGCGCGCGTGTTCGAGGGGCGCAGGTCGGCGTGATCGTGCGAGTGGCTCATTGCACCTTGCTCCGTTGGTCAGGCGGGACATCCTGCAGCTGCGCATCGAAGCTGCGCTGCAGGGCCTTCACGTAGGCGACGATCGCCCAACGATCATCGGTGGGGATCTGCGTGCCGTAGCCGGCCATGTTGCGGATCCCGTGCGTGACGGTGTTGAAGAGCTGGCCGATCGGCTGCACCGTCACGGTGGAGTCGTGGATGTTCTTGGCCGGCACCCAGACGGTGCCATTCACCGGGCCGGATGCGTTGGAGACCAGTTCGAGCGCGCGGCGATTGACGGTGCCGTTGCCCTCGCCCGCGTAGCCGTGGCATGCAGTGCAGTAGATGTTGAATCGTTCCTGGCCGCGGCGCAGGAGATCCATCGACACCGGCAGGTCACGAGGCATCGTGGTGGCCCACTGGCCATCGACGACGCCGAAGTTGCGGTGGGCATCTTCCATGGCCTCGTCGCGGGCGACCGTGCCGACGGGCTGCGGGCGCGCGGAGCGGCCGTCGGCGAAGAGCACCGACTCGGTCTGGGGCTTGAACTTGGGCTGCACGTCCATGTCCAGGAACACATGCAGCGGCGGCTTCTCGCTGGTGGTGTTGCGGGACTGCACCGCGAGGACCGGCGGGATCAGCGCTGCGCAGGCGGCGACGATGCCGAGGTAGAAGAAGATCTTCGGGGGCATCTGGATCATGACTCGACCACCTCCACGCTGGACGCTCCCAGCGACTTCAGGAACTCGCCCGTCTTGGAGCGCAGGAACTGCGGGTCGCGCGCCTCGATCGAGATGAAGAACCGGTCATCGGTCGCGCGTCCGAAACCCGGGTGCTTGAGGAGCGGGTGGTAGAGCTCCGGCAGCTGGTTGAAGGCCAGCATGCCGAACGCCGCGGACAGCGCGCTCAGCAGGATGGTGAGTTCGAACATGACCGGCACGAACGCCGGGAACGAGAGCAGCGGCTTGCCGCTGATCAGGAACGGGTAGCCCGTCACCCAGACCATGGCCCAGATGCTGAAGTCGAAGGAGTTCGTGAACGACTGCAGGAGGAAGCCCAGCGTGCAGCCCGCCGCGCCGGCGCCGAAGACGACCACCGGCAGGATCGTGCGGCTGATGCCCATCGCGTGGTCGATCCCGTGGATCGGGAACGGCGAGTGGCAGTCCCAGTAGCGGTAGCCGGACTTGCGCACGGCTTCTGCAGCCTGCATGAGCTCAGCCGGGTTGGCGAAGCGGGCCACGAGTCCCCAGGTCTGCGCGACGGAGGTTTCCGTCGAGGCCGGGGCCGTGGTCGAAGATGGTGTCGCGAACGTCGTCATGTCTGTGGTTCTCGTCTGGTGGCTTCAGGGCTGGCCGGGACGGGGATCTTGGAAGGCCGGTGCGGCACCCGCGGGTGCACCGCCGTGGTCGCCATGGTTCTGATGGCCGCGGCCCTTGGCGTAACCCTCCCAGTGGGGGTTGGCCTCGGGCATCACGCTCTTCACTTCGGCGATGGCAATCATGGGCAGGTAGCGACAGAACAGCAGGAACAGCACGCCGAAGAGGCCAAACGCTCCGAGCATGGTGGCGATGTCGACCCAGGTCGGGATGAACTCGTCCCAGCTCGTGGGCAGGAAGTCGTTCGCCAGGCTGCTCACGATGATCACGTAGCGCTCGAACCACATGCCCACATTCACGAAGAGGCTGAGGACGAACATCGCAGGGATGCTCGTACGGACCCTCTTGAACCAGAAGAGCTGCGGGGTGATCACGTTGCAACTCACCATGATCCAGTACGCCCACCAGTACTGGCCGAAGGCGCGGTTGATGAACGCGAACTGTTCGTACGGCGCGCCCGAGTACCAGGCGATGAAGAACTCCATCGAGTACGCGTAGCCGACCATGCACCCGGTCACGAGGATGACCTTGTTCATGTTGTCAAGGTGGCGCATCGTGATGAGGTCCTTGAGCCCAAAGAGCTCACGGGCCGGAACGGCCAGCGTGACCACCATGGCGAAGCCGCTGAAGATCGCGCCCGCGACGAAGTACGGCGGGAAGATCGTGGTGTGCCATCCGGGCAGCTGGCTCACGGCAAAGTCGAACGACACGACCGAGTGCACCGAAAGCACCAGCGGCGTGGCCAGGGCCGCCAGGAGCAGGTAGGCGACTTCGTAGCGGTGCCAGTGGCGGGCGCTGCCGCGCCAGCCCAGCGCGAACAGGCCGTACGCAAACTGCTGGATCGTGCCCTTGGCGCGATCGCGCAGGGTGGCCAGGTCGGGGATCAGGCCGATGTACCAGAACACCAGCGACACGGTGAAGTACGTGCTGACGGCGAACACGTCCCAGAGCAGCGGGCTGCGGAATTGCGGCCACATCTCCATCTGGTTCGGGATCGGGAACAGCCAGTACGCGAACCACACGCGGCCGACGTGGATGCCGGGGAAGAGGCCGGCGCAGATGACCGCGAAGATCGTCATCGCCTCGGCGAAGCGGTTGATGCCCGTGCGCCACTTCTGGCGGAACAGGAAGAGGATGGCGCTGATCAGCGTGCCCGCGTGGCCGATGCCGACCCAGAACACGAAGTTGGTGATGTCGAAGGCCCACATCACGGGGTTGTTGAGCCCCCAGACACCGACGCCCGTGAAGATCAGGTAGTTGACGGCGACGCCAAGCGCACCGAGCAGCATGAGTGACACGCCGAAGGCGATGTACCACGCCATCGGCACGGACGTGTGCTCGGGAACGCGGCAGACCTGTTTGGTCACCGTGTGGAAGTCACCGGTTCCCAGGACCAGCGGTGCGCGCTGACCGGGGGATTCGATGGTGTTGTCCATGCCGCTGGCCGGCACGGTGTGCCCCTGCATCGACGACGACGCACTCATGATTGCTCCTTGTCATGCGCATCGTGGCCGTGCGTGCCGTGACCGTGACCGTCGTTCGCCGCGGGGCGCTCGATGGCCGGGTTGGTGACGCGCGCGATGTAGCGCAGGCGGGTCTTGGTGTTGAGTTCCTCGAGCATCTGGTAGCTCGTCGGCTGGCGGTGCAGCCGCGAGACCTTGCTGTTGGGATCGTTGAGGTCGCCGAAGACGATCGCTCCGCTCGGGCAGGCCTGCTGGCACGCCGTCACGATTGCGCCGTCGGCGATCTTCCAGTCCGGGCTCCCGGCCGAGCCGCCCTTGCGGGCCCACTCGTTCTTCGCCTCGATGCGGGCGCGGTTGATGCGCTGCACGCAGAACGTGCACTTCTCCATCACGCCGCGGATGCGCACGGTGACGTCGGGGTTGAACTGCAGCTGCAGCCAGCGATCGGGGCCCTCGCTGATGTAGTACTCGGGCTGCGTCTTCAGGATGCCTTCCTGGCGGTCCGGCGTGCGCTTGTGGTAGTTGAAGAAGTTGAAGCGGCGCACCTTGTAATGGCAGTTGTTGCTGCAGTAGCGCGTGCCGATGCAGCGGTTGTAGACCATGTCGTTCAGCCCGTCGGGGCTGTGGACGGTGGCCGCGACCGGGCAGACCTGTTCGCACGGTGCGTTCTCGCACTGCATGCAGGTGACCGGCTGCACGGCAAAGCCCGTGGGCGAGCCCTGCGAGCCCTTGAAGTAGCGATCGATGCGCATCCAGTGCATCTCGCGGCCACGCTTGACCATCGCCTTGCCGACGATGGGGATGTTGTTCTCGGCTTGGCACGCGGTCACGCAGGCACTGCACCCGGTGCAGGTGCCCAGGTCCACGCTCATCGCCCAGCGGAACTTGGCGCCATCGAGGTTGGACTCTTCCCAGAGCGACAGGCGATGCACGACGTGCACGCGGTGCTTGGCGAAGTCAGGGTGATCGCGGTACTCGTCCAGGCTCGCCTCGCGAACCAGGCCGCCCAGACGCTCGGCCGCGCCATCGGCAGGCACATTTGGCTTGAGCGCGGAGACCGTCGCGTCAAACGGGTTGATCGCACCATGATCCTGGGTGTGGGCGAACTCGTAGGTGCCCTTTTCCTTGGTGACTTCGCATGCACAGCTGAAGGCACCCGGAACCATGACCGCGTAGCCATCGAAGCCGCAGCCCTCGGCGAGCCGGCCTGCAGCAGCCGTGCGACCGTAGCCGAGCGCGAGCGACACGCAGCCTTCGGCATGGCCAGGCAGCACCCAGACCGCAGCAACCACTGAGCCGGCGGAGGTCTTCACCTGCACCATGCTCGCGGCCTTGAGACCCATCGAGGTCGCCATCGCCGGCGACATGAGCAGCGCGTTGTCCCAGGTGATCTTGGTGACCACATCAGGAAGCTCCTGCATCCAACCGAGGTTGGCGAAGCGACCGTCATGCACCTTGGAATCGAAGAAGAGACCGAGTTCGATCTCGCCCGCGGCACTGGCCGGCGAGGCTGCGACCTTGGCGGTGTCGACCGCGAGGGCCGACTGGCTCTTCGAGTTCGTGCCCGGCCACCAGCCCTCGCTCAGTGCGGCGCGCCAGGCCGCTTCGAAGTCAGCGCCGGCGAGACCGCTCTTGCGCGCATAGACCTGTCGCGTGAAGTCGTAGCCCGTGCGCGGTTCGTGGCCAGCCACGCGCAGCAGGAGCTCGACGGCAGACAGGCCGCCTGCTTCGGCGCCCATCATCGGCATGATCAGGGGCTGCTGGATCGAGAGGGTGCCATCCCACGCGGCACCGTCGCCCCAGCATTCGAGCGGGTGCGCCGAGGCAATGACCCAGCCGTGAGCGCACGTCACCGACGACTCATCGTTGCGGTACGCCAGGCGAACCACGTTGGGGATCTTCGCGATCAGGCCGGCCACGCCGAGCGACGCCGACGCGTCGTAGGCGGGATTGCCACCGAGCACAACGAGCGTGTCGATCGAAGCTGCGTCGCGCGCGAACTCGGCGATGCCCGGGGCCGCAGCCGGCGCGGGGATGTAGGTGACCGTGGTCCCGGCCCCACCGAGCTTCTGATTGATGGCGCAGGCGATCGCGTGCACCGCGGCAGGCTGCGTTGGCCCCGCCACGACGAGCGCGCGCGTGCCAGCTTCCTTGAGGTCCTTGAGCAGCGCGTCGACGACCTTGGTGGACTGCTCGTCGAGCTTGGCATCGGCGGCGGTCGCGCAGCCGGGCACCGCACCGAGCCGGTCTGCGACCATGGCGGCGATCGCCTGCACCTGCGAAGGCTTGACGGCGATGCGCTCATCGGCGTTCATGCCGGTGAGGCTGAGCCGGCTCTCGACGCAGTAGAGGCGCGTGATCTGCTGCTGCTTCGGATCGGTCGAATCGAGTCGCCGGCCCTTGGCGTAGTCGCCGGCGAAGCGGACGCTGGCGGGGTGATCGGCGAGGAAATCGCTGCCGAACGAGACCACCACCTTGGCCTTGCCGAAATCGGGCATCACACGCTTGGCGGCGCCGAAGGCGACCGCGGTGCCGGCCTGTTCATTCATCTGGCCCGCGGGTGCATGCACATAGACGCGCGCCTTCGGGAAGGCCTTGCCGACGAGTTCGAGCGCGCGAGCGTGGACGTCGCCGCCGATCGCTTCGGACAGGATCGCGAGGCCCTCGCCCTGCTTGGCGCGTAGCGCGTTCGCGTGTGTGGCCCACCAGCCATCGAATTCGGGAAGGCTCGAAGGAGCATTCTTCTGCGTGGTCCCGCGAAGGCGATCCGGGTCGTACAGCTCGAGGATGCGCGCCTGCGTCATCGCCGACGAGCCACCGCTCCCCGAAGGATGGCGCTCGTTGCCGTCGAGCTTGATCGGTCGGCCTTCGTAGCTCGTGGCCATCGCCGGCACGGCGACGCCATCGACCTGAAGGCACGTGGCGAACGCCACGGGGTGGCCTGCAACTCGATTCTCCTGTCCACGAGCAGCAGCGACGATCTTGGTCTCGGGCCAACGCAGGCAGCCGCTGCTGGCGACGCCCGCAAGCGCGAAGCTCGCGCCCATCACCTTGATGAACTGCCGACGGTCCTCCTCCGAGGCCTCGCTGGCGCCCTCGGGGAACTCGCGATCGAGGAAACTGCGGAACTCCGGGGTCTGCTGCAATTCCTCGACACTTCGCCAGTGGGCGCGGCCTGTGGGAACTGGGGCCGAAGGCGCGTCGGCGGCGCGGGTCTCGCAGGTGCTGCTGGTCGTGGGGTCCATGTGTGGTCGGCTCTTGGGTGTTCCTGGTGTGGGCGCAGCGCGCACGGTCAGCGATGGCAGGTCGAGCAGTTTTCGCTCGGATTGATGTGGTAGAGCTTCTTGAGCGCCTCGCGCTCTTCCGCAGTCATCTCGGTCCGCTGGTCCCACGAGAGCTGGGTGATGCGATCGAGCGGGCGCAGGTTGTCGGTCGGGTTGCGGTGGCACTCGAGGCACCAGCCCATGCTCATGGGCGCAGCCTTCTGCACGACTTCCATCTGGTCGACACGGCCGTGGCACTCGACGCACGACACGCCTCGGTTCACGTGTGCGCTGTGGTTGAAGTACGAGTAATCCGGCAGGTCGTGCACGCGAGTCCAGAGCACCGAGAGGCCGCTCGCATAGCTCTCGCGCACTGGCTTCAACTTCGGGCTGTCCTTCTGAACTTGCGTGTGGCAATTCATGCAGGTCTGCGTGGCGGGAACGCTCGCGTGCGCGGCGCGATCCACGGTCGTGTGGCAGTACCGGCAGTCAAGCCCGAGCTGGCCCACGTGCAGCGCGTGGCTGTACGGAACGGGCTGCGTGGGCTTGTAGCCAACCTCGATCGTCTTGGGGCTCCACGCGTAGGCGATGAGGAAGACGATGTACAACGGTGCGATCGCTCCGCCCACTGCCACCAAGGGCAGCACGGCGTTCGACCAACGGGGGAACAGGAATCGGCTCATAGGTAAAACCCCTTTGTGAAAACTTTCACGAAGAGGATCCCATAGGTTAGGGTCTCCCGCTTGGAGGAGTCAAGGCAAGGGAAGCCTGATGCGCGTTCGAACAATTATTATAGGACTTGATCAAGCCATCGGACTTGCATTGAGCCATCAGACCTGTGGACCATGAGCCTCGACCCGTGATCGATACCCACTGCCACCTGACCTTTCCACAGTTCGTCGACCGAGTCGATGAGGTCATGGCCAACGCCGTTGTGGCCGGAGTCGCACAGGTCATCACGATCAGTACGTCGAGTCCCGATGCCGTCGCATGCCAGCGGGTCGCCAACGCCCACCCTTTGGTCTGGTTCTCCGCTGGCCTGCACCCCCTGCACTGCGACGATCCCAACGATTGGGACCAGATGCGGGCCTGCGGCGCCGATCCGCGCTGCGTGGCCTGGGGCGAACTCGGTTTGGACCGCTTTCACCAGGATCCGCCTCTCGATCGACAGCGAGCGGCGCTCGATGAGCATGTGGAGCACATCGTCCAGTGGGCCGCCCAAGGGCTGTCCAAGCCGATCATCATCCACTGCAGGGATGCCTTCGACGACCTGATCCCGATCCTGCGCATGAGCGGGCTGCCGCCCGAGCGATTCGTCTTTCACTGCTTCACCGCGGGCCCGCGTGAAATGCAGATGCTGCTGGAGTTCGGCGCCCACGTGTCCTTCACCGGCGTGGCGACGTACAGGAATGCACCTGGGCTGCGTGAGGCGATCGCCATGGTGCCGCTCGACCGGATGATGGTCGAGACCGATGCACCCTTCCTCTCACCAGAGCCGGTGCGGGCGGTGCGCCCATGCGAACCAGCCTTCGTCGTGCACACCGCGCGCGCCATCGCAGCCTTGCGAGGATTGGGCGCGGCCGAACTCGAGGCGATCCTCGACCACAACGCGCGCTCCTTCTTCGGTCTGCCCACGCCCGGTGCAACCGACGCGAGGTCGTAGGATCCCTCCGTGCCCTTGGACCAACGCGAGCCCAATGATGCGGTGATGAACTTCGGCGATCACCTGGAAGAACTGCGCAAGCGGCTCTTCCTGGCTGCGCTCGTGCCGCTGCCGCTGGCCATCGGGCTGTTCTTCGTGGCGCCGCAGATCCGGGCCATCCTCACCGATCCAGTGCTCAAAGCGCTCCGCGAGGAAGGCTTGCCCGCCCAGCTCCAAGTCATGTCGCCGATCGAGTCGCTCGCGGTCGACATGAAGCTGTCGCTGATCGGTGCGATCCTCGTCAGCCTGCCTTGGGTGCTCTACCAAGCGTGGCGGTTCATCGCCCCTGGCCTCTATGCTCATGAGCGTCGGTTTGCGCACTTCCTGGTGCCGCTCAGCACGGTGCTGGCAGCGTGCGGGCTGGCGCTGATGTACTTCGCCATCCTGCCCCTGATGCTGCGGGGACTGATCGCCATGAGCGGCAACATCCCGACGCTCGTGGAGGTGACCCCGGCAAGCGAGGCGGTCGGCCCCACGCTGCCCCTCTTGGGCGCCGATCCGGCGTCGCCGGCCCCCGGCAGTTCGTGGGTCAACACCACCGAGCACACCGTACGCGTGGCGGTGCCGTACGGGGAGTCGGGAACGCAGGCCGAGATCCTGTCGCTGCCCTTGGTCCGCCCGGGAACGCTGATGCAGGTCTATCACCTGTCCAACTACATCAGCCTGATCACCATGCTTGCCTTGGGCACCGCACTGAGCTTCCAAGTGCCGGTGGTCACGCTGCTCCTGGGATGGATGGGACTTGTCGACGCGCCGATGCTGAGGAGGTGGCGCAAGTTCGCATTCTTTGGCGCGCTGGTCGTGTCGGCGATCGTCGGCCCGGGCGACCTGCTCAGCCTCCTGCTGCTGACGGTCCCGCTCTATCTGCTCTATGAGCTCGGCATCCTGTTGCTGATCTTCGCGCCGGCGAGCCGCGTGGCCCGAGGCGCAGTGACGCGTGGCTTGGTCGGGCTCGACCGCGGCGATGACGGCGATCGCAGCAACGAACGCTGATGCACCGCCACCAGTCCAGGATCAGGCGACGCCGGCGCCGGTTGCCGCAAGGCACCACGGTGACTGATCTGCGCATGATGCGACGGGCGCTTGAGCTCGCGCGATCGGCCGCCGCGGCAGGCGAGATCCCCGTCGGTGCGGTCGTCTACCGCGATGGCAACGTCCTCGGTGAGGCCGCGAACAATCGTGAGGCCTCTACCGATCCCACGGGCCACGCGGAAGTCGTGGCCATGCGCCAGGCGGGCGAGCGCTTGGGATCGTGGAGACTCATCGGCTGCTCCATCGCCGTGACCCTCGAACCCTGCAGCATGTGCGCAGGTGCCTTGGTCAACGCGCGCATGGCAAGGATCGTGTTCGGAGCCAGCGATCCCAAGGCCGGGGCGTGCGGCAGCCTGATGAATGTGCCGCAGGACACCCGGCTCAACCACCGATGCCCCGTCGTGGGTGGCGTCCTGCGGGGCCCCTGCGCACAGGCGCTCAGGGCGTTCTTTCGACGCCGACGTGCCGAACGGCGGGCGGCCACCGCGTCTGGATAATCCAATTCGTGTGAAAGAATCCCTTCACTGCAACTTGTGAAGCCCCCCTGCGTAACCGACGGTAGAGGACGTCCGGGCGCAACGCCCGTGCGGAGGGAGAGAGGGCATGGAACAACGAATGATGTGCATCGCCACGTCGTGGCGCCTGGTCTCGTGCTTGGGCGCCGCTGTTGCGTTGGCCATGTCGGTGAGCGAGCAGGCTCCCGCCGATCTCATCACGCGCCCCCAAGCGCCGACGTCCGACCAGCCGC
>SYIB01000299.1 GCA_005798965.1 Planctomycetia bacterium | reverse complement strand
GCAAAGTCTAGGAATCGTGAAGGACGTCACAGAGTCACGAATCGGTGTTGCTGCAACTTTGTTTTTATGGGACTAATCGCTGGTCACGCCCTCCCGACCCCGTACATTCCATCCTTCGTGAACTTCCGCCGCAGAAAGCGCTCCATCCATCATGCCGAGGCCCACGCCGACGAGGCCCCCTCGAAGATCAGGGTGCTTGAGCACCCGATGGTGCCGCAGGGCCATGCGCCTGTGGTCCAGACCGCGGCTGAACTGGCGGAGCTGGTCGAGCACCTTCGTGCCGCCGGGACCTTTGCCTACGACACCGAGTTCATTGGCGAAGAAACCTTCCATCCGCGGATCTGCCTGGTGCAGGTTGCGACCGCCGAGCGCGTGGCGATCATCGATCCCACGCAGACGCCCGACCTGTCCGGGATCTGGTCGGCCGTCTGCGACGAGCGCCTGATCACGCTGGTGCACGCCGGCGGCCAGGACGTGAATGCAGCGCAGCGCGCTGCAGGATTGCTTGCCCGCAACGTCATGGATACCCAGGTCGGCGCGGCGCTCATGGGCATGCCGTGGCCGGCGAGCCTGGCCAATACCGTGGAGTCGCTCACCGGGCATCGCTTGTCGAAGGGGCACACGTTCACCGACTGGGATGCGCGGCCGCTCACGGCCAGCCAGATCAGCTACGCCGCCGATGATGTGCGCTACCTGCCCTTGGTGTGGCAGCGCATGCACGAGCGCCTGGCTGCACTCGGCCGCCTCAAGTGGGCGCAGCACGAATGCGAACTCGAGATTCAGGCCAGCGAGTCCTTCGAGCCCGAAAGCCAGGTCCGCCGTGCGTGCCGCGGCATGAACCTGCGCCCGCGCGTGATGACGATCCTGCGGGAGCTCGTCGTACTGCGATACGAGCTCGCGCGCACGAAGGACGTGCCGCCGCGCACGCTGCTGGCCGATGCTCCCCTGCTCGATGTTGCCCGCGCCAAGCCAGAGACGGTGCGTGAACTCGATGACATCCGCGGACTGCCGCGGCCGGTCGTGCAGGAGTCGGGCCAGGCGATCATCGAGTGCATCGCGCGCGCCAAGGAACTCCCCATCGACCGAGACCGCATCTGGACGCCCCCCGACGAGAACGCCGACGACCGCATGAAGATCGATGCGCTCTGGTCGATCGTCAACATGCGCTGCATCGGGATGCAGCTGGCACCGACCATGGTGCTCACGCGCCAGCAGCTCAGTCGCTGGTACCTCGCGTGGCAGAAGGATCCTGCCGCTCGGCTCTTCGAGGACGGTGACTGGCGTCATGCGGCGATCGGGGTCTGGTTGGACTCCTTTATGGCCGGCAAGGAGCGCCTGGAGCTCGAATGGGGCCCGCAGGGGCCGCAATCGGCGGGTTGACCGGCGGGATCCGCCTGCCGGCCGACCACCACGCTCGCGAACCGCGAAATCACCGAAACCCCATTGAAAAGCGCATGCACACCATTACCCTCGGGTGTCCCAGCGGAGATTCCACCATGAGCACCACCATCGACAGCACCCCGACCCGCAAACCCAATCCGACCAAGCCCCGTCCGCTGCCGCAGTGGAAGATCCTGGTCCACAACGATGACGTGAACACCTATGGGCACGTCATTCGAAGCTTCATGGACATCCTGCGCATGGAAGTCACCACGGCGATGGTGAAGACGACCGAGGTCGACCGCACTGGCGCTGCCGTGGTGTGCGTGACCCATCGCGAGCACGCCGAGCTCATTCAAGGCCAGCTGCAGTCCAAGTCGCTGACGGTCTCGATCGAACCCGACGCGTGATTGAACACTGCCTCGGCCTGCGATGGCCGTGCGCAGCCGAGGTGGCTCCTCAGCCGATCCAATCCGTGATCACGCGCCCGTGCACGTCGGTCAGGCGCATCTCGCGGCCACCGAACATGTAGGTCAGGCGCTCATGGTCGATGCCCAGCAGGTGCAGCATCGTCGCGTGCAGGTCATGGATGTCCACGCGGCCCTCGACGGCCTTGTAGCCGTATTCGTCAGTCGCACCATGGACGCTGCCGCCCTTCACGCCGCCTCCGGCCATCCAGATGCTGAAGCCGAAGGGATTGTGGTCACGGCCTGCGGTCCCCTGTGCGAAGGGCGTTCGCCCGAACTCACCCGCCCAGACCACGAGGGTCTCGTCGAGCAGGCCACGCTGCCGAAGGTCCTTGAGCAGTGCGGCGATCGGCTGGTCGACCGTCCGGGCGTTGTCCTCATGACCGCCCACGAGGTTGTCGTGCTGGTCCCAGCGATCGTTGTTGGCTGTGTAGGGAATCGTGAGCTCGATGAACCGAACGCCGCGCTCCACCAACCGGCGCGCGAGCAGGCATTGCGCCGCAAAGATCCGCGTCGGCTCGTACGCGTGGTCCATGCCGTACATCGACTGCGTGGCCTTGCTCTCGCGGGCGACGTCCATGAGTTCCGGCACTGCCCACTGCATGCGGAACGCCAGTTCCCAGTTGGCGATGGCGCCCTCGACCGCATCGCATGATGGCGCGCTGCCGTCGAGTTCGGCCACCAGCGCCTGCTTGCGCCGCTGCGCATCGGCTCCCTCGCGCGGACGCACGTTGGCCAGCCCGTCGCCGCGCGGCAGCACCACGCTGCCCTGGTGCGTGGCCGGCAGGAAGCCATTGCCGAAGCACTCGAGCCCGCCTGGAGGCACGAGCCCGCCATTGAGCACCACGAAGCCCGGCAGGTCGGAGCTCTCGCTGCCGAGGCCGTAGCTCGCCCACGCACCCATGCTCGGGCGACCGGCGAGGCCCGCACCGGTGTGCAGGAAGTAGTTCGCATTGGTGTGCTCGCTGAACTGGCTCGTCATGCTCCGGATGACCAGCAACTCGTCGGCCATGGCGCGCACGTGAGGAAAGAGGTCGCTCACCGGCGTGCCGCAGGAACCACCCGGCCGGAACGCCCACGGGCTGCCGAGCGTGCTGCCGTTGTCGTTGAACTGCGTGGGCTCCATCGCCATGCCGAAGGGCTGGCCGTGCTCCTTCACCAGCCGCGGCTTGGGGTCGAACGTGTCCATGCTGCTCGGACCACCATCCATGTAGAGGAAGATCACGTTGCGTGCACGGGGGCGGAGGCTGCGCGGCGCGGCCGAACCCTCCAGCAGCGCACCCATCGCCTTGGGCCCCATCATGCCGGCAGCCGCCACCATGCCGAAGCCGCTCATGCACTGCCGCAGCATGTCGCGGCGCGTGAGGGCCAGGGGAGAGAAGGATCGGCAGTGATGGCCCATGGTTCAGTCGATGAAAAGGAAAGGCTTGGTGTTCAGGATCGCATGCGCGAGCGCCGACCACGCAGCAGGGCTCGATCCACCCTCCGCCTGCACGAACGCGACGCACCGATCGACCTCCGCGGTGGCTGGCACGCGACCCCACGCTTCGTGCAGCATGCTCTCTGCCACGCGTGCCGTCGACTCGGGCGACCCGTCACCCGCAGCACTCGCGCGCTCGCCCCAGCGCACCGCAAGCTCATGCACCAGCGGTGCATTCATCATGGCCAGCGCCTGTGCCGGCACGTTGCTTTCATGCCGCCGGCCCACGGTGGTGGTTGGCACGGGCAGATCGAACGTGGCGAGGAACGAATCCGCGAAGTTGCGTCGCACTTCGAGGTAGACGCTGCGGCGGCCGCCGCCATCGAGCGGGCCCGATTGGTCCGGACGCCCCCGACCGGTCATGAACTCCGTGAGGTGCGTGGGGACGCCGGGCCCGCCCATCGTGCGGTCGAGCCGACCGGCAAGTGCGAGCATGGCATCGCGCACGCTCTCGGCATCGAGCCGACGGATGAACGCGCGGTGCAGCAAGGCGTTGGTGGGATCGTGCGCTTCGGCCTGCTCGCCCGCGGTGGTGGACTGTGCAAAGGTCGCGCTCAGGGCAATCTGCCGTGCGAGCCGCTTGATGTCCCAGTCGCGCATGAAGTCCACGGCCAGCCAATCCAGCAGTTCAGGGTGCGACGGCGCAGCACCGAGCGCCCCGAAGTCATCGGGTGTGGGTACGAGACCCCGGCCCATGACATGCTGCCAGATGCGGTTCACCATCACGCGTGCCACGAGCGGATGTGATCCATCGACGAACGTGCGTGCGAGCTCAAGCCGCCCGGACCCGATGGCGCCCGGCGCGGGCATGCCCTGCGCGAGTGCACCCATGACTCCACGCGCGACCGGATCGCCGAGCCGCTTCGCACTGCCACGCACGTGCACGCTGTCGTCCCACGCACCCGCTTCGGCCAGCACCAACGCTTCGATCGCCTCAGGAAGCGGCCGTGCATCGAGTGCTGCCAACGCTGCGGCACGGGACGGGTCGGCCGGAACGCCAGCGGGCATCGGCGCAAGTTCCGCTGCAGGCACGAACGCCAGCCACGCCACATCGATCACGCCGCCACCATCGTCGACGTACTCCACGTACGCGCGCCGCCCCTCGAACCGACGCAGGTCATGCACCACGGCCGCCCACGCACCTCCCGTGTCCGGCGCCTGCGTCATGCCTTCGAAGAGCAGTGCGTTGCGGTCATCAAGGAAGTAGCCATCGATCACGCAGCGAATGCGCACGCCGGCACCGCGCACCGCATGCGCCAGGTACGGACCATCGATCGTGAAGGATGGGCTGCGCAGCCAGCCCTTCAGGGCATGGCCAGCCACGTCGCTCGTGGCGATGTCGCGCTCCAGCACGACGAGTGCATTGCCGCGCTGGCCGATGATGGGGTGCTCCGCGTCGGTGCGCACGAACGCGGCACCGCCCACGGTCCAACCTTCGGGCACGGGCTGCTCAAAGGTGGCGAGGACACGGAGTGCATCGGCAGGTGCTGATGGTGCGGCGGGCATCGCCGAGGACGCGGCGTGACCATCGGCATCGGGCCCCCGTTCGGCCGACCCCGCCGCCTGTGCAGTGCATGCACGCCGAGCTGCCACACGGGCTGCTCGCTCGACCTGCAGGCGACCGTCGTCGAGCCAAGCCGACGTGCGGACACTGCTCTTGAGCGAACCACTGAGCGCGTAGTAGTCGCGCTGCGCGATCGGGTCGAACTTGTGGTCATGGCATCGTGCGCAAGCCACGGTTGCACCCAGGAAGGTGCGTGTCATGACGTCGACCTGGTTGGCGATGCGCTCGGCCTCATCGGCTGCGACATCGACGGGTGCATGCGTGCCCTGCGCGAGCAGCCAAAAGCCAGTGCCGATCGCACTGACATCGGCGTTCCATGTCGGGTCCATGCGCGGCTCGTCGAGTGCATCGCCGGCCAGGTGCTCAAGCACGAAACGGTCGTACGGCACATTCGCGTTGAACGCATGGATCACGTAGTCGCGGTAGCGCCATGCGTGCGGGATCGGGTAGTCGAACTCGTGGCCGTAGGTCTCGGCATAGCGCACAAGATCAAGCCAATGCCGACCGAAACGCTCGCCGAAATGCGGTGACGCCAGGAGCAGATCGACCGCAGCCTCGGGGCTTGAGGCCTGGTCGAGTCCATCGATCGCCATCGGCGGCAGACCCGTGAGCGCGAAGGACCAACGACGCACCAAGGTGCCGTGATCGGCCTGTGCCGCTGGCGCGAGCCCCACCTGCTCGAGTCCGGCGAGCACGAAGCGGTCCACGTCACCGCGTGGCCATGAGCCATCGCGCACCACCGGTATGACCGGCTGCTTCACCGGCTCCCAAGACCAGTGCGCCGCATACGCCGCACCCTGCTCGATCCACGCCTTGATCGTGTCGCGCTCGGCAGCCGTGAGCGGCGTGCCCTTGGATGGCATGCGCTCATCGGGATCCTCGCTCAGCAATCTTCGCCAGACTTCACTCGCATCAGGATCGCCGGCCACAATCGCAGCGTGGCCATCGCGCATGGCCTTGGCGTCGTGCGGATCATCCAGCCGGAGCCCAGCCTTGCGGCTCTCGGCGTCGGGCCCATGGCAGTTGAAGCACCGCGCTGCAAGGATCGGCCGTACATCGCGGTTGAAGTCGATGGTGCGATCCCCCGCTCCGCCGGCAGCCGTGACGAGCAGCATGAGGACCGTGGGGAGCATGGTGCAAGTAGAGCCCGGACCCGGCGCGCGGGCAAGCGGCCGCTGGAAGTTCTTGCGATGCCGCGACGATGCGCGACGATGCCCCGTCACCACGGCGCGCGGCGACGGCCGCAATCCAACGACCGCAAGGGCACGGTCTGTGGCTAGCGGACTCGATGCCAGCCGTCGCGATCGATCGCGTGGATGCCATCAGGCTCGAGCCAGAGCTGTGCGATCGGACTCGGTGCACATCGGACCCGCAGCACATCACGCAGGGTCGGTGACTCGAAGATCACGAGCGAGCCATCGACCGAGCCCACGACGATCCGTGCACCATCTTCAGTGATCGCCGAGGCTGGCACGCTCTGCGTGAATGGCTTCGTCGTGCACTCGATCTCGCCTGTCGCTGCATCCACCCTGAGTACGTGGCCCTCACGACCGGTCAGGACAACGAACGAGCCATCTGCTGCGATCGATGCCGACTCGAGCTGGCTCTTGGGCCGAACGGTCCACAGCACCCGACCCGAGTCCAGTGCGTGAAGGCTCGCACCATGGATACGCGAACCCACCAGCACGGTGCCCGATTCGGCGCAGATCGAGATCGAACGGAAGCCATGCCGCTCTTGTTCATGGATTCCATCTCCCATACCGTCGAGTCTCCATCGTTCACAACCGGATGCGATATCCATGCCGCGTAGCGAACCATCATCAAGGGCCGCGACGAGGATCGCCGCCCTGTCATCGATGGCACCGCGCAGGATCGGGACTCCTTTGACGATCGTGATCCCGCGCGAAGCCGTGCCATCCGAGATGCGCACGCCATCGTCGCCCAGGCGCTCGAGCCTGGTGCCGCCGGGCCGAACGTCCAGCGGCGCCGGCTCGCGCGAACCGAACCATG
>SYIB01000298.1 GCA_005798965.1 Planctomycetia bacterium | reverse complement strand
CAGGTCGCGGTACCACCAGTAGGCACTCTTCTCCAGGTGCATCTCCTCCATGCGGCGATCGAGCACGTCGAGCCGTTCTTCGCGTTGGCTGCCGCCCACGATCTCGCCGATGCCCGGCGCAAGGATGTCCATCGCCGCGACTGTGCGTTCGTCGTCGTTGAGGCGCATGTAGAACGCCTTGATGCCCTTGGGATAGTTCATCAGCACCACGGGCCGGCCCACGAGCGTCTCAGTGAGGTAGCGCTCGTGTTCGCTCTGCAGGTCCATGCCCCACTCGACCGGGAACTCGAACTTCACGCCCTTGGCCTCGGCGGCCTGAAGGTGCTTGATCCCGTCCGTGTACTCCATGCGCTCGAAATTCGCCCTGACCAGCGCTTCGAGCCGCGCGATGCAACCCTTGTCAATGCGCTCTGCGAAGACCTTCAGGTCATCTTGCCGCTCGTGCCGGAGGTCAGTGAAGATCGACTTGAGCAGGTCCTCGGCGAGCTGGGCATCCGTCGCAAGATCGGCGAAGGCGATCTCGGGCTCGATCATCCAGAACTCGGCCAAGTGACGGCTGGTGTTGCTGTTTTCAGCACGGAATGTCGGGCCGAACGTGTAGACGCGACTCAGGGCGCACGCATAGGTCTCCACGTTGAGCTGGCCGCTCACGGTGAGATTCGTCTCTCGGCCGAAGAAGTCCTGGTCCCAGTCGACCTTTCCGTCGTGCGTGCGCGGGATGTTGAGGTGATCGAGCGTGCTCACGCGGAACATCTGCCCTGCGCCTTCGCAGTCGCTGCCGGTGATGATCGGCGTGTGCACCCAATAGAAGTCGCGGGCATGGAAGAAGCGGTGCACGGCCTGCGCCAAGCAATGCCGAACGCGCGCGACGGCACCAAAGGTGTTGGTCCGCACACGCAGGTGCGCCTGCTCGCGCAGGTACTCAAAGCTGTGCTGCTTGGGCTGGATCGGATAGGTGTCCGGATCCTCGACCCAGCCCACGACTTCGATCGATTCGGCTTGGAGCTCGAGCGCCTGACCCTTGCCTTGGCTTGGCACGAGCTCGCCGCGGCAGATCACCGAGCAGCCGGCGGTCAGGCGGAGCACCTCGGCCTGGTAGTTGGCGACGGTGTTGGGCACGACCACCTGAATGGGATCGAAGCACGAGCCGTCGCTGACATGCACGAAGGACAGGCCGGCCTTGCTGTCGCGGCGGGTACGGACCCAGCCCTTGATGATGGCCTTCTGACCGATCGCCGAGGCGGGGTCAGCAAACAGTCGGCCGATGGGGCGCTCAAGCATGGTCATTCGCGGGACGCTAGGGCAGAGTCGGCGTGCGTGCAGCGGGATCGAGGCGCAGCTCGTGAAGGGCGGGGCAGGGTCCGAAAGGCGCGAAGCATTGCCCCGGTGCGCCCGGTTGCGATTCAAACCCTAGGCCGTGAGGACCTATAACCAACATCTTGATCGACCTGTACGCCCACATTTGGACGGCATTCGGCACAGACTTTGCTAGGAGTCCTCCGTCATGCACGGGATGCTTTGTTTCCACAGCGCTGACTCTGGCTCTTCGAGCCCGAGCGATCGCGTGCAATCGTCGCATGATGGCAGCAGAACGAACCTGAATCTGCTCCTTTCCTACGGCGGCTGGCGCGATGACACCTTCGCTGACCTGCTTCCCCGGCTGCTCGAACCGCAGGGCATTCGGTGCTTGCGCGCCCGCAACCTTTCCGAGAGCGATCAGGTCGTTCGTCAGGTCAGAGTCCACATCGCGGTGGTCGACATCGGGCTGCCCGTCGGTGATGGAGCAGGTGAGGCAGCAGGCCCGCGCGTGCTCCAGATCTTGCGCCGTATGGATGCACCGCCACCGACCGTGGTCGTGCGCCCCCCACAGCCATCGGTCCGCGATCAAGGGCGGTCCTTGCGCGACGCGCTCCACGAGGGCGCCTTTGCCGTGCTCGAGCGCAGCTGCTCGCTCGAGACCTTCCTCGACACCCTCCGCCGCGTGGTGCAGCGCCACTACGCCGGCTACTGGCCTTCACAGCCCGCCTCAGCGGGCTGCTCGCCTTCCGCGCCTGCCGGGGGACTCCCCCACGGCGGGCATTTCCCCAGATGAGCACGCGCTCATCGTTCCGTTTCACACGACCCAAAGGAGATTCACACATGAAGGTTCGTCCCCTCGGAGACAAGATCCTCGTCAAGCGCGAGGAAGCCCAGACCAAGACTGACAGCGGCATCTTCCTGCCTGAGACCGCCAAGGAAAAGCCGAAGACCGGCAAGGTCATTGCCCTCGGCAATGGCGTGCTCAACAAGGACAAGGGCACCTGGATGCCCTTCAGCGTGAAGAAGGGCGACACGGTCATCTTCAGCGCCTACAGCGGCACCGAAGTCAAGATCGACACCGAGACCTTCCTCATCATGACCGAGGAAGACATCCTCGGCGTCATCGACTGATCCAACGCCGGGACCACCATGGATTCCACCGCACTTCGCACCGCGCTCAAGGAACTGAACGGCCAGCGTGACCTGCGCATCGAGTTCGCAGGTTCGCACCCGTGCATCGTCAAGCGCGCGCTGCTGGTGCCTCAGGAATCCGATGGCCTCGTCAAGGTCACCGACGGCTCGCACATCTACGTCTTCGACGCCGAGCGCGTCGCGTGGATCGAGATCGGCTGACCGCGGGCCCGGCACCAACCACACTCAACCAAGCAAGGAACCACACCATGGCAGCAAAGCAAATCGCATACGACACCGACGCCCGGGAGCGCATCCTCCGCGGCGTCCAGAAGCTCGCGAAGGCCGTCAAGGTCACCCTCGGCCCATCAGGCCGCGTCGTGATCCTCGAGAAGT
>SYIB01000036.1 GCA_005798965.1 Planctomycetia bacterium | reverse complement strand
GCCGGGCTGGCAGGGCCTGCTCCTGCCGAGCAAGTTCTTCAGCGTGCTGGCAGCGGGCAAGCCCGTGCTCTGGATCGGGCCCGATGGCACCGAGTGCGGCTCGATCCTGCGTGACCAGGCGTGTGGCTTCGAGGTGCAGCCTGGTGATGCGGCGGCCCTGACCGATCGCATCCGCTGGCTGCTCGAGCATCCCGAGCAGGCGAGGGCGATGGGTGAACGCGGGCAGCGTGCGTACCGCGAGCGCTACTGCTCGGCCGAAGCCTGCAAGCAGTGGCACCGCGTGCTGGGCGACGTGGTCGGCCGTTGAGGCCGTGGCAGGCGTGGGCCATCACGCCGCGTCCACGGACTCGACGCTGGCGTCGTGCGTCAACCCGCGTACACGAACTCGATGCTGGCGTCGTGCGTCAACCCGCGTACACGAACTCGACGCTGGCGTCGATTGTTTCGCGAAGGCTCTTGTGCACCGGGCACGTGTGCGCAGCCTGCTCAAACTTGGCTCGGTGCGGATGGTCGGCGGCGATCGGCAGCGTGATGAGGGTGCGCAGGGATGCGATGCGCCGCGGGGCATCGGTCGACATGACCTTGTGCGTGGTCGCCGTCATGCCACGGAGGTCGACGCCCTCGCGGGCCGCCACGATGCCCATGATCGTCATCATGCAGGCCGGCAGCGCCGCAGCCAGCAGATCGGTGGGAGAGAAACTCTCGCCTTTGCCGTGGTTGTCGATGGGAGCATCCGTCAGCAGGGTGGTTCCCGATGGGCCGTGCCGTGCAGTGCAGCGCAATTCCCCCTCGTACCGGACCGTGATCTCGACCATGGGTGAAGCCTCCGAAGGCCCAACTCTATCGTGACGATCGTGGCATGGTTTGGTGACACGCGCCCGCTACGCTAGGTTGGACCGCGGAGACCGTCCTCATGACCACCGAGCGCTTTGTCGTTCCCTGCATCGCTTCGCTCCTCGCCGCCAGCGGCGCAATCGCCCAGACCCCATGCGAGGAGCGCGTGGCGAGCGACTGCTTCTACTCCGGGATCTATCCCTTCAACGCGATCACGCAGCTCTTCGTCGAGCAGGACAACGGCGACCTGACGGCCTACGGCACCGGGTTCCTGGTCAGCCAGCACTGTGCGCTCACGAACGGCCACTGCGTCTACAAGCGCGGCGAGCAGCACTTCTTCTACAAGGACATCTGGATGATGCCGGGTGCCTGCCGCAGCGCGTCGGGCCTGAGCTTCAACCTGTTCGGGATCCGCGAGGCCCTGATCAAGGGCACGAACACCAAGTGGACGGACCTTTCCTATGACTGGGAGACGGAGGTCGACTACGGATCGCTGCGCTTTGTCTGCCCCTTCGAGGAGTTGACGACCTTCCTTCCGCTCTGCTTCGACGTGAGCCCGTCGTCGGTGCACATGGCGGGCTATGCGCTCGAGGAGATCCCGGACACGGGCGACCTGTTCAACCAGTGGATCGCCTACGGCGACATCATCACGCAATGGTCGCGCGTGCTCCGCTACGAAGCGCATTCGACCGGGGGCGCCAGCGGCAGCCCGGTCTGGCGCTGGCGCTCGGGCCAGTCGCTGCTCGAGGTCATCGGCTTCAACTCGACCCACTGGGATTCGTGCGACGGTGGCGGTCCGCGCCTGGTCGCGCAGAACATGGACCTGATCCGCGGCTGGATGCAGTGGGAACCGAGCGCGGCGCAACGTTCCGCTGCCGGCTGTCCGCCCATTCCCGGGCTGTCGCTCGCCGGCTTGATCGGCTTCTTCGAGGCCAATCCCGGCAAGCTGCTCGATGCGCAGGGCCTCGGCATCGTCGACCCGATTGCGCCTCCACCGACCGGTCCGAGCCGTCGCATCATGCAGGTCATCGAACGCAGCTTCTACGAGTGGGTCGAGTTCGACGTGCAGCCGGGGCAGCCTGGCTCCTTGCGCATGATCCAGCTCCTGAAGGCTCCTGGGGTCGACCTCATCGGCACGCCGTGGACTCCCGGCACGCCCTTCAATCCGCAAGGTTCGCAGCAAGGCTGGATGTCGGCGTCCAAGGCCCGCGCGTTGCTCTCCGGTTCGGCCAGCCGCGCCTCGCCGCCGATCACCGGTGCGCGCAAGCGCATCGTCGATGCGCAGGCCATCGCGTTGGCGCAGCCTGAGCCCGGCACTCCACCGACCGGCAATCCGAATCCGACGCCCGACGTGCCGACCGGGGTCGGCAGCGCCTTCTGCGCAGCGGACTTCGATGGCGACGGGCTGGTGGCGGGCGGCGACATCGCCATCATGCTCGGCTCGTGGGGGCCATGCCAAGGGCCATGCGTCGCCGATCTCGATGAAGACCTCGAGATCAGTGGTGGCGACCTCGCGCTGCTCATCGCCGCGTGGGGACCGTGCGCACCCTGACCCCGCCAAGGCCGGTGGATCAGAACCGCAGCGTGAAGCCGACGAGCGCCGAGCCCTCGCCATCGACGGTCGCGGATCCGCCGATCGCGCCATCCTGAGGCACGGTCCACCACGCCGAGGCATTGATGGATGCATTGGGCGAAAGATCGAGGGACCATGTCGCGCCTGAACGCCATGCATCGATCGATTCGCGCGTACCGAGCAGCTCGGTGCGCAGCGTGAGGTCGATGCGGTGCTCCAGCGGCAGTCGGCAGGCGCTGCCGACGTGGACCGAATCGACGGTGGGTTGCTCGGGTCCGGGGGTACCTCGTGAACCAAAGACGATGCCGATCGATTCGTTCCACCAAAGCGCGCGCGAGGCTTCGTCGAGTGTGGCCGGCTCGATGGGTGCGATGGACCACGGTGACTCGAACGCCGCTGCCGCAGGCATCCCAACGGCGCCCAGCAAGAATGCCACCAGGATCGAAGCACAATCAGCCTTCGCGGACATGCGCATCATGGACATGCATCATCAGACGCCCCGGTCCGTGCGGCGGGTTCGGTCGCATCCGGGAAAGTCCCCGGAATGAAGGTTGCCGGGTCCATCGAAGTTTCGGAATGTGCTTGCATTGCCCCTGTTGAAAGCCAGCGCATGGATGTGCTGCCGGCCTCTGCCCGATGGTCGCCTGACCGTCAGGTGCCCGACGGTGGTCTGCGCGCCCGAGGGCACCCGGGTGAACTTCGACGCCAACGGCGAGCCGGTCGATCAGGATGTCCGCGAGGCCGTTGCAGGATTCGTCGAGGACGCGCCCAACCGCGGTATCACGGTGACCGTGGTGGGTGTCGACCTGGCCGGCGTGAGCTTTGACGGGCACTCGTCCCGGGGCTCTGACCTCGGGGACACCTCAGCGCTTGGCGAGGTGGCGCTTGGTCTCGGCGCGGCTGGCCTTGATGAGCGCCGTGGCGGCCTTGGGACTCGCGGCGGCTTCCATCAGCGCCTGCAGCATGAGCGGCGCCACGATGGTGGCATCCGACTCGATCACGAACATGGGGGTGCGCTCGGTGAGCTTGTCCCAGGTGATCTTCTCATTCGGCGTGGCGCCCGAGTACGAGCCGTAGCTCGTGGT
>SYIB01000297.1 GCA_005798965.1 Planctomycetia bacterium | reverse complement strand
GCGGGCGGTCACTGCGGCATGGCCACATGGGATCCGGGGCAACAGTCGCCGTGCCTGAGTGGCTACGTGACGGTGGGCGAGGTCCGCGAGACGGCGCAGCTTCCGGACCGCGTGGAAGGATGGTCCGGCTTCAAGGCCGTGGTCTGGGCAGGTGCGCCGCTCAACTCGCTGCTCGCGGCGCAAGACAAGGCGCTGCAGTCATGGGTCGAGGGCGGCGGTCGGCTGATCCTGCAGGTCTCTGCTGCAGCCGATGGCTTTTCCCTTGATGTGGTGCAGCCCGCGTGGATCGCGACTGCGCTGAAGGGACTGTCGTGGACGCGCACGGAGGACGTGAAGGCGAGCACGCTGGCACCGGTCATCTCGTCGCAGCGCCTCGAGCTGCGCAAGGATGGCACGCAGCCCGTGACGACCTTCAACGAGTGCAACGCCCCGTGGGTCGAACTCGTGGCGATGCCAGTGCCCCGCGCATGGAACGGAGTGCCAGAACCGCAGCGCGACACGCTCGATGGGGCGTGCCTCGTCGTGGAGCGGCCGCTCGGTGCGGGGACGCTGGTCATCAGCGGGCTCGATGCGGATGCCCTGAACCGCCGCCGCTACGTGGACGGCGACCTGCCCGAGGCCGACATCTGGTGGAATCGAATCATGGGTCGGCGGGGCGATACGCCGCCGCGCGCACGGTTGCGAGAATGGAAGGACGCGCAGCCCTCACCGATCGAGCTGAATGTGCGGCGCATCGTGATCGGCGACAGCGCGTTCTTCAACGCATTCATCGGCATGCGCTCGACGGCGTCGAACCTGACGTCGATCTCGATCCTGCTCTTCGCGGCGTACTGGCTACTCGCCGGGCCGGTCTCGTTCTACGTGCTCCGGCACCGTAAGCAGGAACGATGGAGCTGGCTCGCGTTCGTGGTGATCGCGTGTGCCTTCGGTGCAGTGGCGTGGCTCGCGGGTGTCGTGCTACGGCAGGTCGATGCGCGCACGCAGCATTTGACGGTGCTCGATGCCGTGGTTGCACCCGGTGCTCTGCCCGGAACGCAGCCGGCGATCCACGCCCACACCTGGGCCAGTGCATTCCTGCCGACCTACGGCACCGCCGACGTGTCGCTGCCTGGTGGCCAAGGCGTGCTGCGCCCCTTCTCGCCAGTCGGTGACAACGGCGAGTTCCCCGATGCGACCCGGTACACCGTGCAGGCTTTGCGCTCCGGTGCGCTCACGCTCCCTGCTCGCGCGACGGCCACGATGGTGGCCGGTTCATGGAGCGGCGACCTTCCATCGGCCTGGCGTGGCCTGCCGGCGGTGAGCGGTGCGCCGCTGCAGCAGACAGCGAACGCGACGCGCTCGGCCGACGCGGTACCTGCGAGCTACCTCACTGGCAAGCTGAAGCACGCCCTGCCTGCGGCGCTCACCGATGTCCTGGTGCTGCACATCACGCCATTCCGGCCGGAGCCGCCCCGCTTCAACGAGCGCGCGACCGCAGCGACCAAGGCTGTACCGGTCGCGCCGAGCGATGCCATGCCCAGCATGGTGCTCGCCGCTCGGCTCATATCGCCCTGGGCACCGGCGACGGAGCTTGAGCTGGCGAATGTGCTCTATCCACCGGTCGAAGGCCGGCAGGATCGCGCCCTGCCGGTCATCGATCCAGCCGATCCCGGCGTGCTGGGACTGGACACGTTCTTGGATGCAGGACTGATGGCTCCCCTGCGCGAGGCGTTCGCGCCGATCTCGAACAACGGATCGCTCAACGACACGGTCGCGCGCGGACAGCTGACCATGATGAGCCTCTACGGCATGCTGCCGGATCCGCGCTGGTGGGCCACTGCGGCCGCAGCCCGCGGCCCGACGGAGAACGAGGTGGCCGTGCAGCGTGTGGCCGGCCACGCGCTGGACCTCAGCCCATGGTGCTCGCGTCCATGCGTGATCGTGATGGGCTTCCTGACGGTCGCACCGGATGATGCGAACCTCGACGGCGGCCCGGTGTCCCTGTCGATCGACGGCGAGGCCGTGCCCATGTCGGGCACGACACTCGTGCGCGTGGTCTTCCCCCTGCCGCAGGTTGATGCACTTGTGCCGGCCACGATGGTCCGCTGAAGCGCCGCTGCTACGATCCCCGTAGCCATGGCGATGATCGAGACCGTCAACCTGACGAAGAAGTACGGGGAATTGACGGCCCTGGACAACCTCAACCTGAAGATCGAGCAGGGATCCTGCTTCGGCTTCATCGGCCCCAACGGTGCCGGCACGACGACCACGATCAAGATCCTGGCCACGCTGCTCAAGCCCAGCTGGGGCGAGGCGCGCATCGATGGCAAGACTGTGGGCTACCAGAACGCGCTGATCCGCCCGGTGATCGGCTACGTGCCCGACTTCATGGGTGCGTACGACGACATGCTCGTGCGGGAGTACCTGGAGTTCTTCGCGAGTTGCTACGGGATCCACGGCGATGCCCGCCGCAAGGCCGTGTCCGACGTGCTCGAACTCACCGACCTCACGGGCAAGACGCTGGCCGAGGTGAACGGGCTCTCGCGCGGCATGCAGCAGCGGCTCTCGGTCGCACGCGTGCTGCTGCATGATCCGAAGGTCTTGCTCCTCGACGAACCATCGAGCGGGCTGGACCCGCGGGCGCGCATCGAGATGCGCGAGCTCCTCAAGGAGCTTCGTGCGATGGGCAAGACCATCATCATCTCGAGCCACATCCTGTTCGAACTCGCCGAGCTCTGCACGCACGTGGGGATCGTCGAGCAGGGCAAGCTCGTGTACAGCGGCCCGATGGCCGACATCATGTCGAAGACCGCCGTCGGGCACGTGGTGCACGTGGTGGTCGATGAGCGCCCCAAGGACGCCGCGGTGCTTCTGGCCAAGGTGCCGGGCGTGACCAAGGTCGACTTACAGCGCGAGGATGCCCTGGTGCGCATCGAGGTGCACCTGGATGCGGCCGCCGGCACGGTGCTGAGCGACCTGCCCAACCGCCTGATCACGCAGGGCTTCCGCGTTCGCCGCTTCACCGAGGAGCGGCCCGACCTCGAGACGGCCTTCATGCGACTCACGAAGGGACTGGTGTCATGAGCCGAGCACGAGCCACCATCGCGGTCGGTCGCACGCGCGACGGCCGCCCCACCATGATCGACGAAGTCCGTGCGATCGTGGCGAAGCATGCCGACATCGTTGCGGAGTTCGCGGTGGACGCCCCGCACGATCCGCGCGTGCCCTTCGACCGGCTCGTCAGCGTCGGTGGCGACGGCACGCTGATCGCGCAGTGCCGAAGGCTGGCGGGCACTGGCGTGCCGGTGGTGGGCGTCAACAACGGTCGGTTGGGATTCCTC